>NZ_VAUV01000014.1 GCF_005780165.1 Phragmitibacter flavus
CCTGAAACCTGACGCAAGTGGGAAACCACTGTCAGCACTCAACAATCGGAGAGCCGGATGCGGGAAACCCGCCAGTCCGGTTCGGAGGGAGGGGCGGCGCAAACCAATGCGCCGTCCCTACCCCTATAAAAGACTACCCTTTGGTATAGCGGTAGTTGCGCCATTGGCCCGCATCGCCATTCTGACCATCTTCGGCAGCGAGGATGATATTGGTCATTTCGCGGGCAGATACGTAGTGGAGCCGGAACCCGATTTCGTCGGCAAGTTCGGCAAGCTGGCTGTGGAAGCGGGTGGAAGCGTCACCGAGGAAGGCTTCGCGGTTGCGCTCGATGGCACCGTGGGTGTGGAGTTTGATGAAACGCCATTCGGGTCGGTTGACGAGTGAGGGCGCGAGCTGTAGCCAGCGCCGGGCGCGGAAGGCGGAGGGAGGATTGGTGCCGGTGAGGTCGCCGTTTTCAACGCGTGGTAGAACGCCCCATTTGCGCCGCCGCCATTCGAGGCCGAGGGGACCTTGAATCAAAAGCAGGTGATCGGGATCATCGCGATGAGGGTGGGGCTGACCTGCATTGACGAGATCGCCGCGATTGTGAGATTTCCCATGCGGCGTGCTGCGCGCGTAGTAGATGGAATTGATGATGTTGGTCTGCGTTGGGTGCGGCGCCGATGGCATGGTGAAGTCGGCATAACATCCGCTTTGTTTGAGAATGGCGAGTTCGTTGCGAACGCCGCAGCCCTTGCCGGTGGGATCAGAGTCATCAAGGGCCCAGTTTCCGTGGATGAAGCCGTAGGTGATTTGGGAACGTTGGTCGCGGGACAGGAGTCCGTGCGAGGCCATCTGATCTTTGCCCTTATCCAAGGTCGCAATGAGATTTTCGGCGGTGTCGTTGTGATGATGCAGATGCACTTCGCCTTCGCCGCCGGAATCGCGGCACAGCGCGGCAAGTTCGTTGATGACGTCCCGGTCGTATTGTTCGATCGGATAAAAGAACGAATGACGTGGGCCGATGCCGTCGTGATCTTTGAACTGGGCGACCACGGTCGGCCACTTCTCACGCCAGAGTTTCATCCGGCCAAGGGCACCAGCTTTGTCGGTGTGATGAAAAGGTTCAAAGTGATCGCAGACCGCCAGCATCACATCGGTGACGGGAGCCGCATGAATCTTTTGCCGCAAATGGGGCAGCAACCACTGGTCGAAGCCTTTGATCATGAGACTTGGAGCGGGGTGGCGTTCATGATGCAGCGCTGCAAAAACATCAGGCGCGAGGGTAGATGGACGGGGATTTCAGGCATTGCACGAGGGAGGGTTCGCAGCTAAAGGACACGACGCTTATCGACAAAATGGAATACTCTCTGGCCATTGCAACTCTCTTGGTGGGATTGGTTTATATTCATGTGGGTTACCCTGCGATCATGGCGCTGTTGGCGCGAGTTTTCCCCAGGAGGAAAGGGAAAGACGAGAGTGAAAAGGTGAAGCTCGTGAGCATGGTGCTCTGCATCCACAATGAAGCATCCCGATTGGGCGCGCGATTGGACAACCTCCTGTCGCTGGAGTGTCCGGTGGATCGAGAAATTTGGGTGGTGTGTGATGGATGTGAGGATGACAGCGAGGCTTTGGCGCGAGCTTATGGCGGTGAGGTGGTGAAAGTGATTTCGTGGCCGTCAAAACGCGGCAAGGCGGCGGGTCTGAATGCGGCACTGGAGCAGGTTCAAGGCGATGTGGTCGTTTTTTGTGATGTGCGACAGACATTTGAGTCGGATGTCGTGGTGAAGTTTTTGGAGTCTTTGGAAGATGAGGAAGTTGGCGCGGTGAGCGGGTCGTTGGAGATTGCGGCTTCTTTAGCTGGCGGAGGCAAGGGGATGGACGTCTATTGGAAACTGGAGAAGAAGCTGCGTGAATGGGAAGGCATTTTTGATGCTTCGGTTGGCTGCACCGGGGCGATTTATGCGATCAAACGGCACCTGTATGCACCGATTCCTGAGGATACCTTGCTGGATGATGTGGTGATCCCGATGAGCATTGCCGCGAAGGGGAAACGGGTGCTGTTTTTGCGCGATGCGCGAGCCTTTGATCCTCAGACGCTGGCGATTGATCATGAAAAGCGTCGCAAGCTGAGGACCTTGGTGGGGAACTACCAGATGATGTTTCGGTATCCAAACTGGATCGTGCCCTGGCGTTGCCGGATCTGGTGGCAGGTGATCTCGCACAAGTATCTGCGTCTGGCGGTTCCCTGGATACTGATCGCCATTGCGGTGCTGACGATATTCGGGATTGGGTCGCCCCTGGTGAAGCTGTTTGCAGCTGGTCAGGGTATTTTGTATTTGCTTGGGTTCCTCGGCTGGAGGTTTCCCAATCTCAAGCACAAGGTTTTTACCATTCCATCGGCGTTTCTGGTGTTGCAGTGGAGTTGCCTGTCAGCGTTGATCACTTATCTGAGATTTCGGAATGATTTCCAGAGGGTGTGGCAAAAATCGCGATAAGCGTGGGTTCACTGCCGACGTTTGGCGCGTTGCAGGGCTTCCAGGCAGTGGGTTTCGAACAACTTGGTGGCGGCTTCCCAAGTGTATTCCCGGGTGATGCGAGCCAGGGCGTTGCTGGCAATTGTCTTGGCCATGGATGGGTTGTTGAGCAAACGCACCACTTGATGAACCGTCTCGTCGGCGGTGTCGGCAAATAAGATTTCTTTGTCGGCCACAAGAGGCAAGCCTTCGGCTCCGATGCTGGTGGAGATGACGGGGACTTCGGCGGCCATCGCTTCGTAAATCTTGATGCGCGTCCCGCCTCCCACGCGGAGGGGCACTACCATGGCATGGGCATTTCTCAGCAATGGGCGAACGTCGGGCACGGTGCCGGTGACTTCGATGCCAGGGATTTCAGCAAGTTTCTGCACGGGTGGAAGCGGGGCACGACCGATGATTTGGAAGCGCGCGTCGGGGATCGCCTCACGAATTTTCGGCCAGGCGTGGGCGGCAAACTGGACGACGGCATCGACGTTGGCATGCCAGTCCATGGAACCAAGGAAGACGATGGTGGGGATGTCGCTGATCTGTCGGGGAACGGCTTGGAAGTAGGCGGCGTCCACTCCGGTGGGCACGTCGCCGAGAACGTTGTCCAATTGAAAGCGTTCGCGAAACAAGCGGGCGTCTTCTGCGGAGACGGCGACCACGCCATCGAATCTGGCGGAGATGGATTGTTCATAACGCTCCATGCGTTGCCACTGGTTGTGCCAGTAGAATCCCGACCACTTCGACGCGTGTTCGGCGCGGCGCTGCCAGATGAGGCTTTCGACGTTGTGTTGGAACAGCACGAGCGCTGGGGAGCCGGGCTTTTGCAGGACATCCCAAGGCAGGCTGGGGGCGGGGGCGAGGAAGTCGCAAATCACCAGATCAAATTTTTGTTCTTGGATCAGTTTGCGGATTTGGGCTTGCCAGGCCTTCGACTGGAAGCGGGTGAGCGTGTAGGGAAGTCGGCTGAAGACAGCATTCGATGCTGCGCCGAACAGAAAGGACCAGCTGGTTTTGGTGGGTTCCCGGTGATCATTCCAATGCGCTTCGGCAGAATAGAGCGGCCACTGTTTGGCTCCTTCGGTTTGCACTGGTCCGGAGGTCATGCCAGAATACACGACGTGGTGATCCTTGTTCAGGCACCGCAGCATGTGGAAGGAACGAAGATCGCCACCGCGCGTCAACGGGTGGAGAGGACTGGTTTTGATCCAGAGAATTTTCAGGCCCATGGGTTGCGGAAAAGGTAGGTAGGCATGCTGGATTTCGGGTGGTCAGCGGATGAGCAGG
Source organism: Phragmitibacter flavus (assembly GCF_005780165.1). Taxonomy (NCBI): domain Bacteria; kingdom Pseudomonadati; phylum Verrucomicrobiota; class Verrucomicrobiia; order Verrucomicrobiales; family Verrucomicrobiaceae; genus Phragmitibacter; species Phragmitibacter flavus. The sequence continues at coordinate 3,790 of NZ_VAUV01000014.1, forward strand.
TCGCGATAGACCTTCTCATAGCGATCCATCATGCTGGCGATGGAAAAGTTTCGCTCAATGTGTCGTCGGGCATTTTGACCCCAGGTGAGGAGGACTGACGGGTCAGACAGGCAAGATTCGAGATGGCTGGCAATGGCGCTGGCATCTGGCATGGAGCGGATGACGCCGGTGACGCCATCGACGATGATTTCGGTGGCGCCGCAGGAGTCATTGGCGGCGACCGGAACGCCACAAGCCATGGCTTCGAGGCAGACATTGGACATGCCTTCGGATTCCGAAGGCAGCACGAGGAGATCAAAGGCGGGATAGACCTCGGGCAGGTCGTCGCGCATGCCCAACCAATGAATGCGATCTTTGAAGGGATGGGCACCGATGGCATCGAGGATGGCCTCTTTGGCATTGCCCCGGTCGCCGACGAGGGCGAGGTGCAGTTTGGGATGATTGGGGGCAATTTGTTGGAAGGCATCCAGCAGACGATCATGCCGTTTGTGATGAGCCAGTCGTGCCACCATGCCGAGAACGAGGGCGTTCTCAGGAAGGTTGATGGCGGCCTTTTTTGTTTCCTTCGATTGGACGTGGAAGCGTTCCGTATCGACGCCATTGGATATTGAGAGGATGGCTTCTGGAGCCGCCAAGTTCAGTTGGAGCAACTCGTCGCGCTGTCCCGCTGACACGGTATGGATCTTTTTGCAAGCCAGTCGATAGAGCCAGCGCCGGATGAACAGGCGGTGGGGTGCCTTCTCTCCAGCCGTGAGCTGGGCATGTTCACCTGCGAGCAGTGGAATTCGGATTCCCGGTAGCGCAAGAGCGAAAGCGCTGTAGATCAGCCCGCTGGAGTTGTGGGAATGCACGACGTCCGGGCGGGTAGTTTGGATGAGGCGTCGCAGCTTGAGGCAGGTCTTGAAGGAGAAGCCTTCGGGTTTGTTGAGCGGGGAAGCTTTGCTGGAAGCGGGCAGGCGATCAGCAAAGGGACCCGATGTGGTGAGAGCGCACACGTCATGAAAAATACCACGCTGCAGCTGTCCGTGCGCAAGGTTGATCACTCCGTTTTCCATTCCGCCGGCGTGCAATCCATGCAAAACATGGAGAACCCGCAGGTTTAGGGTGCTTGATTCGTTGGCGGGATCAGCCTTCATGGACCATGCGCATGCGCTTGAATGGAACACTCATCCGCAGGCCCAGGTTTGCAGACATCATGCGGGCTTGGAGATGACCGTCACTTGATCTTGGTAAAGGCCCACTTCGAAGCGTTTTCCGTCGTCTTCCCAATCGCCAAACTGAGCTTTTACCACGAGACCTTTCGAGACGATGAGGTCATTGAGCTCAGCCGTCGTGGCATCGCTCCGCCACCCGCCTGAGTGGCCGGCGGTGGTTCCGTGATGGATGATCGCCACGCCACCGGGTTTCAGGACACGTTTAAACTCGTCCAGATAGGTGGCGATGTCGGCGAGATTGATGTGAACAAAAACGTCGAATGACCAGATGACGTCGATGCTGGCATCCGCAACACCCGGCAGGTTGTTGCCATCGTTGGTTCGGAATGTGGCGTTTTGATGGGCGGCGAATTTCGCGGAGCAAATTTCTACGCATTTGCTCGAGATGTCGATGCCCTGGTATTCACTGGCGAGGGGGATAAGGTGTTCCGTCCAGCGTCCGGCCCCAGGGCCAATTTCGACGATGCGGCTCCCCTGAGGCACGTTGGGCAGCAGGATCGACTTCACCAGCGAGCTTTTCCATTCGGGTGATGGAGTCCATTCGTCTCCTCCTGCCTGCCAGTCCCAGTCGTCCCAAATTTGGGTGTTCAGGCTGCGACTGTTCAGCCCTGGCAATCCCTTTTTCTTACGCAGCGTTTGCATGCGCTCAAAGGCGAGGTTGGACAGGCCGCTGCCGCCGTAATAACCGCTCAGCAACAAGGTGTAAAGCAGGCCATTCTCCTTTAGGGTCAGTCCCATAAGGCGCAATTTTTGGCCCAGCTGGATTCGTTTGCGGTTTCCGATGATGTCTTTCACGCGAGGCGATGGTGGAACATAAATTGAGAAACGCAAGCGAGGCAATTGAATGATTTAAACACCATGCAATTGTTGCGAGATGATCGCCTAATTTTGCGCTTTTTGGGCATAAGGGAGATTCCTTCTGTCACTTATCAGCGACCAGGTTAAAAACATGCCATTTTTTAATCTCTCTAATGACAAATTATGATGAGATAAGCACATTGACACCAGAATATTCCATTTCGACTGACCTGCTGTGGTTGCACAAGTCCCTCATTTTGAGCCTGGTGTATAGGGGACCACGAATTTGGACGGACCATTCTGAACTTTTGTGGAGCCGCCAGCTGACCTAGAACAGTTCCCTAGGGTATCCCTAAGGCAGGAACTTAAAATGAAAAAGAAATTTCGTTTGGTGTTGAGCCCAACTCTTGCTATACACCGTGCGCCGCTAGCACCTGTATTGGCAACGAATCAACAACCCCGAGAAATTTGTCCGATGGCAAAAGAGGCCACCGAGGACGGCAGTTTGTCCCAGTGAAACTCTTCTGTTCCGATGGGCTCAAATCTGACCAAGCCAGCGTCGAAAAAAGTTAGTGGTTCAATTATGTCTGATACACGCCCCATAGAACGAATCAGGGTGCATTATGAAGTGGAGAAGGAGCTCGCCAGTCGGCTCCGCCACAGCACTCGTGCGGAGCGGCCCCAACTGCTGGGGGCATTGTATACTGAACTCTTTGCCAGGGTCCCCGATCATCCACGCCTTACTCGCACGGAGTCTCCCGAGGCAAGCCGACGGAATGTGGACAATCAAATGCGCCTGTTACGTCCATTTTTGGAATCAGGTGACACCTTCATCGAATTCGCTCCGGGGGATTGTCGATTGAGTTTCGAAGCAGCAAAGATTGCCAAACGGGTAATCGGGATCGATATCTCCGACCAGCGGGCAATGTCGGATCGTTCTCCGTCTAATTTTGAACTGGTCGTCTACGATGGAGAAACCGTGCCCCTTCCCGATGGGTGTGCGGATGTAATTTTCAGTTACCAGTTTCTGGAGCATCTGCATCCCGACGATGTGGAACCGCATTTCGAGAATGTCAGCCGTCTCCTTAAACCAGGCGGCTGGTATGTCTTCGACACGCCTCACCGGTTGTCAGGACCGCATGACGTATCCCGATATTTTGGGAAGGAACTCAACTGTTTTCATTTTCAAGAGTGGACCTATGGGGAGATGATTAAAACGTTGAGGCGTCATCAATTTGGAGATACCGCCATCTTTCGCCTTGGTCGGCCTTGGAAGAGCGGGTGGGTGCGGAGTGGCGTCTGGTTGGGCGAATGGTTGTTTGATACGGTTCCTTCCTTGCAGGGTGGGGCCTTGGCGGCAAAGCTTTTTCCAGCTGTGACGGTTGCCAGTCGTAGGGAAACATTGTGCGGCTAGTCCGGTTAGTGAAGCAGTCCTATGTATCGGTCATGCCAATATGCCGAATCCCAGCATTCACTTGATTACGCAAACCCGGGCGACGCAGTCGTCGCATGCCAAAATCAGGAGATTGGTGACATCGCTGTCGTCGCAGCGAAACGGGCTGATGATGCATGTGGTTTGGTATGGCGACCAGGGCGAGGAACTGCCGGAGTTTCTCAACAAAAGGTGGATCAAGACTTACCGGGAACCTGCCCTGCTGCCACATTCAAAGAACCGTAATCTGGCTTTGATTCATTTGTCTGAAAATCCTCCACCGTCGGATGCCATTATCGGATTTCCTGACGATGATGCTTTTTATCCGGCTGGGTTTTGGAGGGCAATGCGCGGAGTTTTCGCGGCCGGCATGGATTATGTCGTCACCACACAGGTGCCGTTTGGGCCGGTGGTTCCAATGGGAGACGCGACGAAGATGGGCGAGCGTTTGACTTTGCGTCGCCAGATGTGGCATAGCAGCTCCGTGACGATGTTTTTCCGTGCGGATGTTGTTGGAAAGACTGGATTGTTTAATGAAGAGCTTGGATTGGGAACGCCCATTGAAGGTGGAGAGGACACGGAGTAGGCGCTTCGAGCCCGTCAACATGCCTGCCGAATGAGGTTTTTGCCGGAATTGAAAGTCGGTCATCTTTTGCACAAAGAAGGCCATCTACCGAAGTATTACTTTAGCCGTGTGTATGTGCTGGCAATGCGATTGCGCCAACAACCGGCGGTGGCGCCGCACCTATTGGGCAGATGGTTGCATGGCGTGAGGTTCGTGCTAACCAGGCGGATGACGTGGCAACAGTTTACGAGAACATGGCGGCAAGCGCTGGATTTGCTGATGCGCCCCAGTTAAGTTAATTTATGGCTGAATCTCCTGTCATGGTCACTGGTCCCGAACCTGAAGCTGAGTTTGATCTCTGGCTGGAAGCGGGTCGCACGGAAAAGCATTACTGGCTGGATCTGTGGCGCTACCGCGAGCTGTTTATTATCCTTGCGTGGCGCGATGTCACCGTGCGTTACAAGCAAACCGTTGCCGGTGCTGCTTGGGCTCTGTTGCAGCCATTCTTTTCAATGGTCATCATGACCATCATCTTCGGAAAAGTCGCGGGACTGCCCTCTCAGGGCACCGCTCCCTACGCCATCATGGTATTCGCCGCGTTGTTGCCGTGGCAGTTCTTTTCCAACGCGCTCAGTTCATCCAGCCAAAGTCTGGTGGGTAATGCGGGATTGATCTCCAAGGTGTATTTCCCGAGACTGATCATTCCAGCGAGTTCGGTGGTGGTGGCGTGTGTCGACTTTCTTATTTCATTCCTCATCATGATCGCCATGATGATCTGGTATCAGTTTGTCCCAAGCTGGCGCATTGTATGTCTTCCAGCATTTGTATTGCTGGCCTTCCTGGCGGCGTTGGGACCGGGATTGATTGTGACAGCGCTGAACGTGAAGTTTCGCGATTTTCGGATTGTGATCCCATTCATTGTGCAGTTTGGACTGTATGTCTCTCCCGTTGCCTACAGCAGCGCGGTCATCCGCGAGAAATTTGGTGACGTCGCCTTCCTGCTCTACAGCCTTAACCCGATGGTCGGTGTTATTGATGGATTTAGGTGGGCGATTTTGGGCGGCGAATCGAGTGTATATTTGCCAGGCTTCCTATTGTCGCTGGGGGTTGCTCTGGTGGCGCTGGTTGGTGGCATTTGGTATTTCCGCAAAACCGAACGGACTTTCGCGGATGTCATTTAAGCCGACGGGATGTGCAGAGAGGATGATGTCGAGTTTTCATGGCGAACGACGCAGTCATAAAGGTTGAGAATGTTTCCAAGAGATATCTCATCAACCGTTGTGGTGACCTAACTTCCGGAAATGATCTGCGGCATCTGGTTCAGGCTGCGGTGATGGCCCCCTTTGGTTTTATGAGGGCGGGTAAAAAATCAGAAGTGGCAAAAGATCGGACTTTCAGAGTGGTGTGCTCAAGAGACAAGCTAAAGGAGGAGATCCACGCGCTTCACGACATTAATTTTGAGGTCAAGCGTGGAGAAATTCTGGGTATTATCGGCAGGAATGGGGCGGGGAAAAGCACACTGCTCAAGATTCTCGGCCGCATCACTGAACCCAGCACTGGGCGCATCGGGATCAAGGGTCGAATTGCAAGTTTGTTGGAAGTTGGCACCGGTTTTCATCCGGAACTGACAGGTCGTGAGAACATTTATCTGAATGGCGCGATCCTAGGCATGCGGCGTCAGGAGATCCGATCGAGATTTGATGAGATGGTTGATTTTGCGGGTTTTGAGCAGTTTCTTGATACACCGGTTAAGAGGTATTCGTCAGGGATGTATGCTCGACTGGCCTTTGCGGTGGCTGCGCACCTTGAGCCGGACATCATGATTGTGGATGAGGTGTTGGCGGTGGGTGACGCAGAGTTTCAGAAGAAGTGTCTTGGCAAGATGCAAGACGTGGCGGGGAATGGCCGGACGGTGCTGTTTGTGAGTCACAACATGATGGCCATGCAGACTTTGTGCGACCGTGGGATGGTGCTGGAGAAGGGCCGGATCGAACACCAGGGTGAGGTCACAGATTGCATCGACTTCTATATGGGGAGAGATGGCTGGGGAAAGAGTCAACATTGGCTTAGGGACGACGACGGAGTCGGTGCGCTTCTTTATGTTAAATGCGCGATGTTTGAGATGAAGGATGGAGAGTCGGGCAAAGTTCTGGAGCTGACGCTTGACCTAGTGGGACGGGAGCGGTGCCAGAAGGCGTTTATAGCTGTGGATATTCTCGATTCGACGGGGATGGCTTTGATGCAGGCGCTGCCGGAATTGGAACCGTTCATTTCTGAATCGGAAAAAGCCATCAAGCTAAAGCTTGCGATTGACCTTCCGCCACTGATTCCTGGATGGTATTCAATGACGTTGTGGGTTGGCAGTCATAATACTCAAACATTTGACAGTGTGGACAACGTGCTGCGGTTTGAGATTGTTGAATCTCCCACGGAGGGACGGACGTTTCCCCATGTCAGAGAACACGGCGCGATGGTTCCGCCGTCCAAAGTCGAGATTTTGCAGGGAAGCATTTCATGTTGAGATGGTTCAGCAAATGGGGGAATCCGTCGGCCAAAATGGAGGTTACCGAGGAGCATCTGGGAAACAGTGCCAACAGCACGGGAAACGTTATCACGCTGCGAGGCATTCAGTTTTCTCTGGAGGGCATGAGTCCCAAGATGCGTGCCGTGTTGATTGAGGGTGAGTATGAGTTGATGGAGGCTGATGCATGTGCGACCTGGGTAAAGGAAGGGGATCGTGTCTTGGAACTGGGCAGTGCGATTGGTTTCATCGGCCTGCATTGTCTGAAAAATTGTGGCGCGGCGTCGGTGGTATCGGTTGAAGCGAATCCACGAACGGCCGAATGCTTGAAGGAAAACTACCGGTTGAATGGTCTTGCTCCCCAAGTTCTCAAGGTTGCTGTCACCACCAAAGATGAAGAAGTGGACCTTTATGTCGGGCCAGACTTTTGGAGTGACAGTGTTTGTCTGGGTTTTGAAGAGACTGAGAATATCCGAGTTCCCGGATGCAAATTTACCACGCTATGGCAGTCTCTGGCGGCCAAGCCCAATGTGCTGGTCGTGGACATTGAGGGAGAGGAGACCGCGATTGACTGGAGTCATCTGCCCACCGAAATCAAATTGTTGGTCGTTGAATTCCATCCCGTGCAAACCGGTTACGATTCCATGTTTGAAATGATCCGGTGTGTGCTCAATTCCGGGTTTGAAGGCGTCCTGCAGAATGGGTATGTGAACGTCTTTAGAAGGGACTAGCGAAAATTGCGTTCAGCGCAGCGATTAAATCAATTTCATGTCAGACACTGTCATTAAGGTAGAAAACCTCTCCAAAAAGTATTTGATCAGCCACAAGAACGGCCGGGGATCTGGGGATGGTTTGCGTCATGCCATCCAGGAATTAATCGGCTCGCCATTTCGCCGATTGAGAGCAGGTTTTCAACAGAGCCGGGCCACCGGAACATCGTCCCATGGCCACAGCCAGTTGAGTCAAGGTCAGGAGGAGTTCTGGGCGTTGAAAGATGTTTCTTTTGAAATCAAACGCGGGGAAGTGGTGGGCATCATCGGGCGGAACGGGGCAGGAAAAAGCACCCTTCTGAAGATTCTCAGCCGCATCACCGAACCTACGAGCGGACGCATTGGGATCAAGGGCCGGGTCGCCAGTCTTTTGGAGGTGGGAACCGGGTTTCATCCCGAATTGACCGGTCGTGAGAACATCTATTTGAACGGGGCGATTCTGGGTATGAGCCGGGACGAGGTGAAACGTAAATTTGATGAGATCGTCGATTTCTCAGGGGTTGAGAAGTTTTTGGATACTCCCGTGAAGCGTTATAGCAGCGGAATGTATGTGCGGCTGGCATTTGCGGTCGCCGCTCATTTGGAGCCCGAAATTTTGATCGTGGATGAAGTGCTCGCTGTGGGAGATGCCGAGTTCCAGAAGAAGTGTTTGGGGAAGATGAAAGACGTGGCCGGGCATGGGAGGACCGTCCTTTTTGTCAGCCACAACATGGCGGCGGTGAACGGGCTCACAACACGTGCGATCGCTCTGTCAAGTGGAACAATCCAGTCCAGTGGAAAAACAAAGGACGTTATATCCGACTACCTAGCGGCGACCAAGCAGAACGGAGTCATATTCACTCCTTCAGGAACTGGCAAACACACCACAATTCTCCAGGTCCAAAACACAAACAAGCACCCAAACAAAGCAGTTGAAGCGAGTGATCAAACTACTATCGACGTCAATGTTACGTTTACGACCGATGGATCCCCGAATCTCTCAATTGAATTATTCTTGATAGATATAACCGGGCAAAAGTTGGCCATGTTCTCGCTACAACTTTTCACCGGACAATCCCTCCCCAGCAGAGCAGGAACGTATACGCTCCAGTTCACGTCAGAACCTATGCGATTAGCCGCTGGAGAATACACAATGGATATTGCGACTTCAATCACTAATGTTGCATGGGATCACTATCTTTCGAGTTGTATCAAGTTAGAGATCGATTCATGTGTCATGGGTCCTACGCATTGGAATTTTAGGAATGACCTCGGATTTGGACAAATACCTTTGCTGGGAGACAATGTCCGACTAGTCGAGGGGGGACTGACGTGAATCCCTTGATGGAACAGTTTCGAAACCCGATGACAATTGTTCACAGTCGGTGCAGATTTTGAGTAGGAAGTCGCACCCCCCCGAAAAAGTCGTCCAAGAAATCATCAATGATGAAACTTGCCGAATAAACGGAAAATTAAACACCCCTTCCAGCTAACAGCATCAATGCAAATGAGCCTAAATTTTCTTCGATCTTTATTCGGGCAGTTGAAAAAAATGATGTCGAAAGATCAGGACAAATTTCTGAAAAACGTGACCGGCGTTATTCACATTGGAGCAAACACAGGACAGGAAAGGCTTCACTACAATACGTTGGGATTGGATGTCATCTGGGTAGAACCCATTCCCGATGTTTTCGAACAACTCACCAAAAACATTTCCGGACTGAAAAAACAAGTCGCTTACCAGTATCTACTGAGCGACATCAATGGAGCCAGCTACGTGTTAAATATTGCGAGCAATGGCGGCATGTCATCATCGATCCTGAATTTAAAGCAACATAGGGAAATTTGGCCAACGGTCGACTATGTTAGCGCCATCACGCTCACCAGTATTACATTAAACCAGCTTGTTACGACAGAGAAAATAGACCTGAGTAGGTATCAAGCACTCGTCTTAGACGTCCAAGGGGCCGAATTGTTGATCTTAAAAGGTGGAGGAGGATTGCTGAAAAAATTTCGGTATATCAAACTAGAGGTGGCGGATTTTGAATCGTATGAGAAATGCTGCACCGTAGACGAAGTTTCTCATTTTTTGAAGACTCAAGGATTCGAAGAATGCTCGCGCAAACGATTCGCAGAACGAAAAGCCGGCGGAAGCTATTTTGACGTTGTTTATCGAAACAAGGAAAAGCCAGACCAAGTCCCTTTTTGACGCTTCTTAAGAACGGGATGAAATTTGACGTTCAATTAAGCCATTCTTCTTATCACATGATTCTCCTGGTGGAGGAACTTAACATAGTCGAATTGAAAACACGTCATTCCCATGAACCTGAATCAAGCGACATGAGACGGTGGAGAAAACAAGTTCATTCGCGAGCCAAACGAATCAAACCATCTTTATAAATGACATCACCGCTCCAAAGTATTAAAAAGCTGCTGCCCAGCAGCTTGAGAGATCAGTATCGATTCTCTTACTACAACGCTATAAATCTCGTTCGGTGGGAGCTTAAAAACCTGTGCGGTTTACATAAATACCCTAAGAACTCTGACAACATGTTGTTCGTGCACTTGGGCTGTGGAAGTTTGGAACTCCCAGGATTTATTAATGTGGATCTACGGGCGCATCCACATGTTCACCATCGGGCCAATGTGGATAGACTCCCCTTTCTTAAAGACGGAAGCATTGACCTTATTTATGTGAGTCATTGCTTGGAACATATTTCGCACAGGAAAATTGAAAAGACACTTTCTGAGTGGCGTCGTGTATTGAAAGTTGGAGGAATACTGAGAATAGCGGTTCCAGACTTTGATGCTGTGTTGAGCGCATATGCCAAATCACAAAATGACATCAAATGCATACAAGGTGTTCTAATGGGCGGGCAAGACTACGCACAAAATTTCCACTACACGACATTCAACGAAACCTTCTTGAAAAGCATGTTGGAAAACGGCGGGTTTGAAGACGTGAGGAGATGGAATCCGTCTAATGTTGGATTGGGTAAGGCAACCGACTGCTCAACCGCAGTCCTTAAAGTCGGCGAGACGGTGATTCCTGTGAGTCTCAACTTGGAGGCCGTAAAGAATGGTGCCTAAAATATCCATTTGCCTTCCGACTCTCAATGCACGGCGATTTCTCGAGGAGCGTATTGACAGCATTTTTGCCCAAACGGTAAATGATTGGGAATTGATTGTTTGTGACAGCTATTCGGATGACGGGACTTGGGAATATTTACAACCATTCGATGGTGATCCACGCGTGCGGCTCTATCAAGTTCCCAGAGAAGGACTATACGCTGGATGGAATGAATGTTTGAAGCGTGTTCAGGGAGAATATGTCCACATCGCCACGGCTGACGACACTGGAGACAAAATGCTTCTCGAAACCTTACTGTCTGGTTTTAAAGATTCTCCCGGGGCCATGGTCTCTGCTTGTGAATGCGTGGTCATCGATGCCGATGGGAGAGAGATTGGAAAAGGACCGACAATCTACGATAAGATTATAAAATCTCGAATGAATGGCGATCGCTTTGCCACCGCAGGATGGTATGAATTTGCACTTATGGCGCTGTGCGGAGTGACGTGGGGGAGTTTTAGCAGACTTATGTTCAAGCGAGAGCTGTTTGATCTTGCAGGGCAATTTCCCGTCACATATGGCATCAGTGGTGACTGGGCCTGGGCACTGAGAGCTAGTGTTCACGGCGGAGCAGTGCATGTGCCGGGCCGTCTGGCAACTTGGAGGGTTCACGAAGGTCAGGCGTCAGCAACCTGGAGCCTTGATGGATACAGGACTTATCATCGAATTTTTGTTGATTTTGTCCAGAGGAACGAGGCGCTCCTAAGGCAACAGTGGAACTTGGACAGTAAGGCGATGCGGCGATTATCCGATGCTGCCTGGCGGCGCTATGAGAATGGGACCGGCTGGTTTTTGTATCAATTGCGAAAGTCACCAATTGAATTTGTCATGAAGGGAAAGTTTATTTGGGAGCTTGATCGGCGTCTTTTTTTTAGGAGAGTTCTGAAGGGGTGCAGGGTGCGTAAGGGAACTATTGTCACTCCAGAGTCCGCCGAATTGTTTCTAGGTGCTTTGGGTGAGAATTAAGGGTTTTAAGAGGGGATTACCATAAACCAAAATGAATTTCTGTTTTGTCTGTCCTCGATATAAATCAGAGCCATATGGTGGAATTGATTCTTCGACAGCAAATCATGCAGAAGCTCTCGCCTCAATGGGCCATCAGGTGCATGTTGTTGCGACTAGGGTTCATCATGTCCATGACTTCGTCGATGGGAAGGTATGGGTGCACAATCGCCCGATTAAATTTGTCCGCATTGCATCGAAACTGTTCCCCGCATGGATCGAGTCTGTCCAATTAGGAATAGTGCTGGTAATCCTGCATCGGAAATACCATTTCAGTCGGATTGAAATTCCTAATTGGGAGGGGTTGGGTGCAATACCAATTTTGCTGCGCCTGCCGGTGGCGCTTCGTCATCACACATCGACGGAAGATTCATTAGAGGCACAAGGGTTACCGATGACCCGGCCACAGCGAGCGCTAGCGAAGTTAGAACATTTGGCATGCCGGTGGGCAAAAATCAATATCGTGCATAGCAAATACTATGCGAAAAAGTTGGCGAACCTTGGCAATGTCCGAGGCGTGTGTGTAGTGCCGCATTTTCTTCCACCAGTGCGGCAACCAAAATTTGCAGAGCCATCCAGCAAGACAATTCTGTGTGTTGGCGCTCTGATGGCTCGCAAAGGCACGGATGTCATGTTTGACGCTGCCGAAATTTTTCTCCGAGAACTGCCGGAGTGGAAATTAATTCTCGTCGGGCTGGACCGCGATGGATTCTACGAGCGTGCGTTCCGATTGCGGGCCGACCCTGATGTGGCAAGCCGAGTAATTTTCGAAGGTTTCCTCGGCGAGGATGAACTTGCTGATCGGTATCTACAATGTGGCATCTATCTCACAACGTCGCTGTTTGAGTCGTTTGGTTTGCCATGTCTTGAGGCAATGATGCGAGGAAAACCTCTTGTGGCCACCAATGCAGGCGCGCTTCCCGAACTGGTGCAGCATGGAATTAATGGATTCCTGTTTAGTCCCAAAGATCACGAAGCCGCTGCCGAATTCGTTGTCAAACTCGGACAAGATAAAGAATTGAGGAGAGTTATGGGGATGAGAAGCCTTGAAATTGCCAAACAACATCCGGATATGAATGAAGTCTGCCTGCGGTATGAGAGACTCACATCTACCCTCGGTTCAAAAGGCATGGTCACTGACCATAGGGTATAGGATATTCGAAGGGAGTATAAGATGGGATCGTTCCGACTAATTCTGGCACTGATTGTTGTGGCGGCTCACACCATGCCAGCAAATCAATTGACTTTGATCAACGGTAACCTCGCGGTGAAAATCTTTTTCACAGTGTCAGGCTTTTACATGGCGTTGATCCTTTCAGACAAATACCAGATTAATAGCAGGGTGAATTTGTCGTTGTTCTACTCCAATCGATGTTATCGAATTTTCCCGGCGTTGTGGACGGCACTTATTTTGGAACTTGTCTTAGCGTGGGGAATGGAACACGGGGCCTCAATCCAGTGGGATATGTGGGTGGAACGTTGCAAACAGTTGTCCACTGAAGGCAGGATTGATCTTCTGGCAGTCTATGGATTTTGTCAGGTCAGCGGCATCGGTGTGGATTTAATGCACTTGTTTTCGTATCAGGGTGGCAACGGGCTAGTTCCCGTTTCGGGGCCTGTCACGACAGTTGGCGATTGGCGGGGATGGAGTGCATTCCCAATGTCGCATGCATGGTCAATATCCTGTGAGCTCATGTTCTATCTGGCCGCTCCGTTCTTGGTCAGGGTCACGACTTGGAAACTTTTGTGTTTCGTGATTTTGCCGACCGTCGTAGCGACCCACTTTATCCGATTGGGGCCACTCTGGTCCGCCGCGATCGATTTTTGGGTTCCGTTTCAAGCGGGGTATTTTGTATTGGGAATTGTTTCGTGGCGCCTGTTTCGATGGACGGCCAGGATGGGTTTTTCCAGAGATAAAAAATCTTTGACGATCGTAATTGTGGCCCTGATCACCTGGCTTGGGCTCTATCGCTACTGGTCTGAGGTAAGTTATCGAGGGGCAGAGATTGCTCTCTTCGCGTTGATATTGATTGCACTTCCGATACTGTTTCATCACACCAAGTCGGTGAAATGGGATCGATTTTTGGGCGAATTTTCGTATCCAATTTATCTCGTGCATATCTCGGTTATCAGGCTGACACAGGTTGACGAATTCAAAACCTATTTGGAAGCGGGATTTATCAGTTCTGCGGCCCATTGGTTGACCGTATGCGCTATAAGTGGAGCAATATCTCTTATTTATATGTTGGCAATTGATCGTCGGATAGAGCATTGGAGGCAGGAACGGCTGCTCCAATGGCATGGCCATTGGAGCACTAGTTCGTAAATCTGGTCAAACCTCAATCGACCAGATGTGTGAGCCAAACAGGGAGATTCGCTGAGTAATATTGAAAACCTGTGATCTTGCAATGCTAGCTTTCTCTGGGATCCTGATGATGAGTATATAAGACTTCGAAAATGGAAGTGATGCGACGAATGGGTAAGACGGAGCCCCAATAGATTTAGATATCCGACAATGAGCTTTGCGACGCCAATAGGAAGAATTTGGAGATTAGTGGCCTTAAGACGTCAACATTGTCTTCGCCACCTAGTGTGGTTCTGGCGTAGTCTGTTTCCACGCTGGCGTCGCGAACCGATTCATATTTGGTCAGTTGCATCAGGGTTGGGTGATGAAATAATGGTTTTGGGTGCGGCGCAGGGCCTCGTAAAGCAATTTCCTCAAGCTGATATCACGCTTCATGCACGACATATTAACGTGATAGGTGGAGGGCGAGGGGCAGTTAAGATTGTGGAATTCACTGAAGGCAATCTCCCGTCTGCGGGCATTGGGATTCGTTACCAGGCGAAACACCGGTTCCCAATCATTGAACAAATGGGAAGAGAACTGGGGGTTCGATTGTTAGAGTTTCCCATCCTCCTTGATGAGAAATATGTTGTTGAGCAGGATGTAGAAGTGGCAGATGACCGAATTGTTATTGTTGTTCAGACCTCTGCGAGCGCTTGGACGTTGAACAAACAGTGGATCGGGGAGAACTGGAAGTCGTTAATTGAGATGCTTCCGACAGAATGGGCTATTGTTGAGGTAGGGAATGAGAGTGTTTTGCGATCACCTCCCCGACATCCACGCTTTAGGACGATGGTGGGAGCTACGAGCATCAATGAATACGTTGCAACGATTAGGAGGGCTAGTCTATTTGTCGGTCCGGTATCCAGTGGGATGCATTTGGCCCACGCCTTTCAAATTCCCTCAGTTATCATCGTTGGTGGATACGAGCTGGGCAATCATCCCTACCCACTAGCGCATCAATTTGGAACTAAGGTGAAGTGTGCCCCGTGTTGGTTGCGCACTCCATGCCCCTATGATCGGCGCTGTCTTCGAGAGATTACACCCAAAATGGTCGTGGAGGAAATACATAAAATTTTGAAAAAAGGGAGTAACACCGCCTCCGGATTTGCAATGAAAGCAATTTGACATGTCAAAACTATTTAGCTATTTCCCGAAGCTTATATTAAAGCGGTTTAATCGAACGATTTGCTATTGTTCTTACCCCATCACCGGTTGCCATTTTAGAGACGATCTGCGTCTGGTCGTTGGGAAGGACGATCCGACATGTTTTGATGTTGGAGCACACTGGGGTGAAACGATTCGAGAATATCAATCCATCTTTCCGGAGTGCATCATTCATTCGTTTGAGCCGGCTCGCGCGAATCTTGATGTATTGGCCAAGTTGCATCGACCTCCAAGCGTGCACGTTCATCCATTCGCGCTTGGCGATGAGAACGGCACCAGCGAGTTTACCCTATATGAAGAATCGGTTCTGAATTCGTTTTTGCAAATCGATGAAGCCGGGCCAAAAGCCTCGCATCAAAGCATCGGCACAGAGAAGGTAAAGGTTATGCGCCTGGATCAATTTGCTGAGGATGAAGGCGTGGCGCATATTGACCTTCTAAAGTTGGACACGCAGGGATTTGAATTAGCCGTTCTGCGGGGAGCAGATCGACTTCTTTGTGACGGCAGGGTGAAAGCCATTCTGCTGGAACTTAATTTTGACGCTTTGTATCAAGGACAGTGTCGTGCGACTGAGGTGATGGATTTCCTCCAATCCAGAGGTTATCAATTGGTGGACTTTTATCAAAAGGCCAGGCGCGGTCACCCTTTGTCCTGGTGCAACGGCCTATTTGTCAGGGTTAAATGAATCTCCCTATGAATAACGAGTCTATCGTTGAGATTAGAGTTCCCACTTACAGGCGGCCCGTCATGCTCGAAAGGGCTTTGCGGTCACTGCTCTTGCAGGACCACATTCACTGGCGGGCAGTGGTTCTGGATGATTCCGAGGGGCGTGAGGGTGAAGAGGTGGTGAAACGCCTTCATGATGAGCGGGTGGTTTACCAACCTAATTCTAGCAATCTGGGGAGAGTGCTCAATATCAACTATGCATTCAGAAAAGCTCCGTTCTTTGAGGATACCACCTATGCATGTGTTTTGGAAGACGACAATTGGTATGACCAGAGGCTTCTGAGTTCAAATGTTGAGGTCTTGAATGATGCCAAAGCTAGAATTCTTGTTAGAAATTACCGAATTATTGATCTTGATGAAGCAGGAATAGAAACAAACACCGGGCGTGAGCCCATGCGTGATTTGTATGGAGATGTTGGTCGCCGCCTTGAGTTGAAAGAGAGAATCGAAGAGTGCTTCTTCGGTTTCGGCCTAGGAAACTTGAGCTATTTTTGGTCGCTGAAAAGCAACTTGGATCTCTCAATGAGCGGAGAGTGTTATGATGTGCATGTGGCAGAAACAGGCCGGGCCCTCGCGCAAGAAGAAGATTATTGGTATGAGCCGGAGGTGCATTCAAACTTCACCCGGTTTGTGTGCAGGATGCGGACCGATTCGCCTGCGAAGCAGAATCAAATTACTGCCGAAAGATTGGCAAAACTGAGCCGGATCTATTTTACGCGTAAACTCCTAAGAATGTTAAGAGGGCATACGGCCATGAACCTCGAGGGGTTGCTAGCACAGGCAATTGAGAGACGTAAAAGCAGCGATCTTAAGGAGCGGTTGGCTGAATCGGCGTCGCTCAGATTTCTTTTGGGTTCTGGAGGAATTTATGAGTGGAAGCAAGCGGTCAAAACAGTGGCCCTGATAGCGTTGTATCATTGCCAGTATACGCTTCAAAAGAAACGCTCAAAAAGAATTTGTTGAGTCCAATGACGATTAGTTGATTGCTCGGTCGACGCAGCATTTTTACGGAGTATATAGGGTGGAATACCCTGTGAAAAATCAGCCAGATTGATCTGGAATCTGTTGAAAATGGAAGATAAAAAAACCCACAGTGAATTGAGTGTCTCAATCATTATCCCGGCATACAACTATGAAAATTTCATCGTCCGGGCGATTGAGTCTGCGCTTGGGCAGGATCATCCAGAAATAGAGGTGATTGTTGTTGATGACGGGTCGACAGATTCGACTGGCATGTTAGCGGCTAGGTTTGAACCGAAAGTCCGGTTGGTCAGCCAAAGAAATCAGGGTCTGGCTGGTGCCAGAAACGAAGGTATTGCTAGATCGAAAGGTGCATTCATCATTTTTTTGGATGCGGATGACTGGATGGAATCATTTGCTGTCAGTCAGATGGTCAAAAAGTTTGCTGAACTCCCGGCTGAATACGGGGTCGTCGCTTGCGAGAAAAATGTTATTGATCGAACCGGCAAGGTGATCGTTGCGGGCGTTGCAGACAAAAAAGGCGAAGACGTGGAGGTTGTTTGGGAAGACCTAGTTCTTTCGAGGCCACACAAGCGGTTTCTGCCCTTCGCTTTAATCAAACGTGAGGTGTTTGAGAGGTCGGGGTTGTTTGATGTCTCGTATGGGCGACTTGGTAGTGAAGACAGGGAATTCTTCATCAGAGTTTCCCGCTCATATCGGATCTGCCGAATGAACGCACGGTTGCTAAATTATACGATTCATGGTTTGAACATGAGTGCAGATCCTAACCGGCAGTTGCCAGGCATGTTAAAATGCCTTCGGGCGGTGAAAGATTCAGATGTTCGACCGTGGCGAAATATTTTGTTTTGGTCGAAAGTGCACGCCTTTTTTCATTACCAGGCATCCGGCATGTATCGCGACCTGCCTGACCACACGAAGGCTCTGAAACATATTGTAGCGAGCATTTTACGTTACCCCTTCCCACTAAGTCGGAAAACTTACAGTCTGCCACATGGAACAAGACTTCGTCGGTTGTGGGTGTGTGGAAGGGACTGCCTTTTAGGACTTTCGAATGCCGGATCCGTTTGATGTCTGACCTCGAACGATTAATGCTTAAAGATAGCCCCTGAGGCCATGAAACGAGGAATCATTTATGTTGCCACCGGCAGCAAGCATTTATCTGAGGCGCTAAAATCGGCGGCTTCGGTTCGCTCGGTCATGCCGTCAATCCCCATGTCAATTTGGACGGATCAAAACCTTGATTCTTCGCACCTCTTTGATCAGGTCTTCCCTGCGCCATCTGACGAACTCGGGAGAGTCGCAAAGATGAGGGCGATGGCCAACTCCCCTTATGAAGAGACCTTGTTTTTGGATTCGGATACTTTCATGTGCAGTTCATGCGAGGATATCTTCTGGCCCCTGAAAAAATACGACATTGCAATCTCCCATGAGGTTTACCGCAACGAGTATGCTTTTGAGGAATTTCCTGAGGCATTTCCTGCGTTAAATACCGGGGTAGTAGTGTATAACAACAATGAAAAGACCCGGGCATTCTTCCGGGAGTGGGAGAGCAATTACATGACGACATTCCGGCACAAGAGGAAGGTGGATCAACCTGCCTTTAGATACACCCTCTTCCACAGCGACTTGATGCACTACATTTTGCCCCATGAGTATAATTTCCGCACAAATTATCCAGTAGTATTGGGAGGATTCGCGGTAGCCAAGATAATTCATGATCGTAGCCGGAATGTCGAGGAGTTAGGGAAGTTGTTTGGGCATGACACTGGACATCCACCAGTCTATTTCGGCCCTGTAACCATAAAGTATTTCGGTGCTTGGATTTTCCATCGACTGAAGACGGTCGCAGTGCGAATGAATGACCTGGGTTACGAAGGTATTTGGGATGCAATCATTCGAAGGCTGCGGCGATTGACCTAAAATGAATTTGTGCGTTTTTGTCAAGGGTCGAAGCACGTGCGTTGAGAGTGAAGGTAGATAAATATCAAATTAGAACATTCGCACTTCACAGTTTTCGATGCAGTTTTTGAAAACGTCGTGTCTGAATAAAAGGTGCGTAGTGGTTGTGAATTCTATATCCATTGTAGGTCTCAGTCCAATTTATCGCCTCGCATGGATACGGGGTGCCGATTCGATTTGGAAAGGGCACTGGCATCTAAGATCTACTTATCTCTCCAATTGGGAGCATTCTTGGACTACTTAGCACCAAAAATCTTTTGGATTATATGGTTGGATTCATTTGGCGACACTTCAAACCCTTCTTAGACCGCCTAAACCCGGCTATCAGCCAGTCTATGTTCTCGTTTCGCCTTTACTGGCGTTGTCGAAAAAGATATGGAGCTTTTCAAGAGCGGGTGAAGCCATTGCTTTTTGGAACGGAGAGGCCTCGTGTGTTGAGTGGCCCGTTTAAAGGGATGGCCTACCTTGATGAGATTGGGTTTTGCGGTCCCATAGTTCCCAAATGGCTGGGAAGCTATGAATCGGAGTTGCATCATGTTTGGGAGGAAATTTTTGCCGATCCTCCAGACCTTGTGATCGACGTGGGCTCTGCCGAGGGATACTACTCCGTCCTGTTGGGTTCAAAGTTGACTAAATCTGTGATCTATTCGTTCGATATTGATCCACTTGCTACTCGAGCGCAACGGCGTTTAGTGGATTTGCATAAAGTTGGGAATGTGATTCAGAGGAAGCTCTGTGACCACACAGTTCTTAACCAATTGCTTGAGGATGAGGATTCCAGAGGGTTAATCATTTGTGACATTGAGGGGGGAGAGTGGGACCTAATCAACCCGGTCCAATGTCGAAGTCTTCTTAGGGCCAACTGCGTGATCGAAATGCATGAGCGTAAAGGTGTCGATTTTGGAGATGATCTGAAGGCAATGATCGAACGATTTGCGAGAACGCATTCGCATGAATTTTTAGAAGTTGGCAAGAGAGCCGCAGAGGATTACGGGTCCGTCGCAAGCAGTCTTACAGAAGCTGATTTATTGACAGCCCTTGATGAGGACAGGAACGCTTCCAGAGGATGGCTGGTTTTGAGGAAACTTCGCTGACGTCTGAAGTGAGTGGGGCTTGGGGTCCAAAAAGTAGTTGATACTTGTGAAAAATTGCGGTTGGCTTTGACCTGGTGCTTGTAGTCGAGTAGACAAATAAAGCGAAAATTCCTCACCCAGGAGATTCAGTAGAGTTAGAGTAGATCACCCACATTTACTCCATATGTGCTTAAATACATTGCGTCGCCCATCTAAGTATCGCGATATGCCTCGCGGGAGTATTGTTCGATTAATTAAATGGACAATACCGAGGCGATTTTATGAGACTTTAGCACTGTTGCGCAGACGATCTTTAGTGCCTGAATTCACTGTTGAGGGTAAATTTATTTCTTCTGATCTTGGTGCAAAGCTTGAGCATACCAGCGTGACATCGGCGCAAGTCGAATTGTTGCTTGAAGCGGTTCGTGAATCAAATGAGTTGGGTGGTCCGATTATTGAAATCGGTAGTTTCAGGGGGGTCACCACTCGTTCGTTGGCTTTGGTGGCTGGGTTACATAGGGAAGTAGTTGCAGTGGATCCGTATCTTGGTGAAGGGGGGCATGAGAAAGACTTTTGCTTGTTTCGGCAGCATACCTCGAATTTGAGGAATGTGCGCCATATCAGGGCGGCTTCCGATCAAGCGTTCAGAATTTGGAACGGTGCGCCGATAAGCCTGGTGTTTATAGATGCCATGCATGAATATTTGCATGCGCTCTACGATTTTGAGGCATGGGGCAGTTTGGTTCAACCGGGTGGGTTTGTCGCCTTTCACGATGTAGATTTGTTTTCGGGGGTAAATTTCCTATGTCAGCATATTTTGGCGAGTCGCCCGGAGTGGAGACCGTGGGCGTATGCTCCGAACATTGCGATTTTTGAGCGTCGTGTTGTATCGTGACCTTGATGGTTTACATTTGGTGGCAGGCTCGGTAGGCGCTTGATGATATGAGTGATAAGAAATACGGTCGGAGAAAGCTGCGAGAATTGAAGCTCCGCTTTTCTGACAGCATTAAGCATTCTGCCATGTTGCGTGCTTTGGCTGGGAGTGTCTGTGCAGTTTGGGGGTGCTTTTCTGGGAATGTGGAGTCCCGGTTGTGGCGGTATGTGCGAGGGCTCGAGATTGCATCCCCGTATGGAATTTGGCTGCCAGTGAAGCAATGGTTGCGAATGTGCCGTGGTTTCGACAACCCCGAGGTTTGGGCAAGCATTGTAAGACGCAGTGGCCGTTATGAGGGTGTTTTGAGCAAGGACCCCGGTTTGACGCGAAGTATTGTGTTGAAGTCACCTTCCTCGCGAGAGGAGAGAGGGGTGTTGCTGATGTATTTCGAGTATAATTTGGCGCGGATGCTTTTGGGTCTTGGTGATTTGGAACTTAAGAAACTGCAGCAAAGCTATCATCTGGTCTTTGCCAGTAGTTGGTCGCCGACGGATTACGCGCTGTTGTGTCTTGCGGGGGCAAAGTTGACGGAGTCACTGTTTGTCCAGGTGAGCAATCATCAGGAGGAGTGGCAGGTGAAAGAATTGCATCCAAATCTGATCAGCACCGGTTTGTTGCCGTGCGACTGGATTAATCCCGAAGTGTTTACGCCAAAAAAATTTGAGGAGCGTGAGACGGATATAATTATGGTGGCCAACTGGGGTGAATTTAAAAGGCACTGGGAATTTTTCAAGGCGCTAGGGGAGTTGCCAGATCATCTTTCTGTCGTGCTGATCGGGCAGAAGGAAGGGGGACGGGACATGGGTTACATCCAGCGGCTTGCTCAGTTTTATGGTGTCCGGCAGAGGCTTAGCTTTTATGAGTCACTGGGAATTAATGAGGTATCGAATCATTTGTGCAATGCCAAAGTGGCGCTCATTTTTAGTCGCCGGGAAGGAGGGTGTGTAGCTGCGGTGGAAGCGCTATTTGCTGGTTGCGCGCTGGGCATGAGGGCGGATGCGCACGTGGGATCTGCAGCGCACATCAATAGGCGCACGGGATTGTTGTTGAGACCGGGCCATTTGGGCGGCGATCTATTGCGATTGCTTGAGTTGGCGCCTGAGTTGGAGCCGAGGGAGTGGGCTGTGGAATCAATTACGCATGAAATTACCAGAGCCCGGCTAAATGAAACGGTGAGGAATTCTGAAATTTCTGCCGGGCGTCCGTGGACCCATGATTTGGCGCAGATTGAATGGCGTCCGTATGCGAGCTATTCCCGAGTGGTGGATCAAGAGCGGTTTTTGCCTGATTACGAATTTTTGAATGAGGTTGACCCGGCAGTCTTTGGGGGTCTACTGGAGCAGTTCGGCGGTCGGCGTTCGGTTGCCGTCGCTAAGGCAGGCTGATTATTTTTTGAGGAAGACATTTTAAAATTCCATATGGCCTATCGGTTTGCACTGTTTTTCCTCTTTCTTTGGTATGTTCGTCCACAGGATTGGTTTCCGGGGTTGATCGGAGTGAACATCATCCGACCGGTGATGCTGATCTGGGTGGCGTTGCTTTTGTTTGGTGACATGCGCTCGCGGACGCCGCTGAGGGGCATTCTCAAAACGCCGCATGACTGGCTTGTGCTGGCGTATTTTCTCTATGTGGTTTTTACGGCTCCGGCGGGGGTGAGCGTCTTTTCTGGTTTCTTTCCATTGGTAGTGTTTTATGGATTGACGGTCCAGTCACTGTCATCTTGGGACAAGGTGCTGGGCTACCTAAAATGGTGGAACTGGATGTTGCTGGCTCTGGCGCTGATGGGGGTGTTGAGTCTCTATGGATTGGACATCACTGGTGGGAAGCCTATAACGGACTCCATGCAAGGCCGATTGAGTTTGGGAACTTGGATGCATAACAACCCCAATGCGCTTGGTCACTCAGTAGTGGCGGCCATTCCATTGAGCTACGTTCTTTGGTTTTGGAGGGGGAGTTTGTTTCAACGTGCGGTGATGTTTCCAGCGTTCATGATCCTGGCTGGTATGTGTGCGTGGGAGACCCAGTCCAAGGGATCTTATGTGGTGGGGGGGATGCTGACGGTGTTGATTTTCGTTATTGGGCGCCCCAAATTTGTGCAAATAGGGGCGATCGCTATGGCGGCGGTGCTGGGGGTTGGGGCGCTGAGCTTTTTGCCAAGAATGGAGCAGATGGGCAATTTGCGAGCTGATGAGGGGGTGTTGGGTAGGTTGATGGCTTGGGAGCAGGCAAGGCAGGCTACGAAGGATCACGCCACAGGAGTTGGTTGGAAGCAGTTTATTGCATTCATACCGTGGGTTGCGGAGGGAAATCGACCGGTCATCGTAGCAAAGGCTACGCATTCCAGTTACGTGCAGGTGGCGGCGGATTTGGGGATTTACGGATTGTTTCTCTATTTAGCGGCACAGTTGGTGGCGCTGCGCACCCTTTTGGTGCTGCGACCGCGAGACGAAGAGCAGGAGCGATGTCGACGTGCGTTGATTTTGCTGATTGCAGCCAATATGATCTCAGGCTGGATGATCAATCGGCAATATCACACGGAATATTTTTTGATGATTGCCGTCGCTGCGGCGATACATCGGCTCACAGTAGCAGAAGAGCTGACCAAGGCCGAAGAGGCCAAAGCTGAGGCTGCCAGGCTAGAAGAGGCAAAATTCTTGGATAAGGCACCAGTCGCCCAGTTAACGCCGGTTCTTATATTTCAGGCGAGCGGGCCTGGGCTGGTCAAATCGGATTCAGTCCCTCAGATTAAGAAGTTTTGGAATCGTTTTGGGTGGTTGGACCTCATGGTCGCGGGTAGTGCAACTTGGCTTACCATCTGGATCTGGGACTACATCATGGCAAACCTATAGGGTTCTCTTATTCGGAGGGAGCGGGGATACCCTGGCGTATTTGCTCGGACGCAGTGACAAATAGAAGGTGTTTGTCGTTGCGAATTGGAGACTAGAGGCGACACTCCCACGGATTTCCAGTTGAAATAATGAAAGTTTCTCATCATAGAAAAACGAAAACCAGGTAAGAATTTTACTGCTGAATTTATGAGAGATGTCCTGATGCGATTTATCGAGGCGAATGCGATCAATGATCATCCTATGATCTACTGGGGAATTGGAACAGTCTGGGCGCTCATGCTTTTTGCCACGTTCTTCAGTATCCGCAGTCAAGCCTCCAGTTTGTGGGTTCGATTTATTTGGCTGCTGTTAGTGGTGGCGCTGCCGGGAATTGGGTTGTTGTTGTATTTGTTGTGGTGCCTCACCCGGTTCGACTATTCATTTTTGAAATTTGTCGTGGGTCCTCCAAGAACAGTTTCCTCCAAGGGCAAGGGTGCAGGAGCTTGAATGCGAGAAATTGAAGTCAACACAAATTTCATTGAGATAGACGAGACTAGTTTATGGATACGACTAAGAAAAAATTTGATTTTGCGGCAGCGGTTGGAAATGCCCTCTCGTATGCCCAGCATGGTCGACTGATGGTGATCATGGCATGTTTGGGGGTGTTGGCAGGACTTTGTTACTTCGTCTACACGACGCCCCTCTATTCTTCCAATGCGGTCATCTATTTCAGGGTGTTCGGATCACCATTGAGCGACAAGGGGATGGGGGATTCGGCTGGAAGCCAGACGTCAGCGCTGAAGTATTTGCCTTGGGAGCTGGCCTCCGACAGCAATGTTCTGGCTGCCGCGAAGGAGCTGGGAATTGTTGGGCCCTCGGCATCGTTTGAGGCGGTGAAGTCGAAGCAGTTGAGGGTGCGTGCGAGCACGATGAACTGGAGTCATTTGCAAATTTCTGTGATGAGTCCGGATCCGGCAGTGGTGAGAGTGTTTGCGAAGAAGTTGATTGAAGTTTACCGGGCACAAAGGGAGGAGGCTTGGGCGAAATACCGCAACGAGGCACTCATTCGTTATGCGAGGGAGGTGGACACGCTCGAGGGGTTGGCCGTGGACAGCTACAAGGATTTGTCCAAGCTTGAGAGGGAGAGCAGGATGACTGAGGTGAAAATCGAGCAGTCACGGCTTTTTATGGTTCCTGCGGAGTTGATCATGACCAAAGAAGTGGTTCGTCGGATGGAGGAAGTGCGGTTAAGTCTGGATCAACGTGGAACTTTAGGAACCGCGCCGGAGAAACTGACTGCGGAGCAGATTTTCGCGGAACTGTCGATGTTGACGGCATTTGAGAAAGAGCGTGAGCTAAGGGTGGGGGATCTATTGCGTCGGCAGTCGCAACAGGGAATGGTGGACAAACCGGAAGGAGCTCCGGCGCAGCCTGTGCCTGCGTCATTTGTCGTGCAGCCGAACATGGTGGAGGGATTGCGACCCTGGCAAGATTTGGAGAAAAAGCGTCGTGTGATTGAGGAGGAGCTGATGGAGGCGAACAAACGATACTTGCCAGCACATGCAATCGTGAAAGGATTGGAAGAGGATCTCGCCAACAACACCCGTGCTTTGGCTGCTGAGTTAGAAGTGATGCGCCGGCGCTTCGAGCTTGATTTTCAACAGCAAACCCAAAAAATTGCCACTCTTGAAAAGCGGTTGCCCGAGTATTATCAGACCAACGAAGAGGCAGGGCTGGCCGGTGAGCAGTATATGAGCGCTTCGCAGGGCCGGGCGATGTGGGGCAGGGCGCGGGACAAATTGTCGGACAAGTTGTCGATGATCTCGTTTACTCAGGATCTCGATTGGGTGGAGATGCATTTTAAGGAATTTGTGAACTTGCGGGATGTGGAACCGACTTCGCCGAACAAAATGAAGCTGTTGATGATCTCCCTGATGCTGGCTATCGGGGGGGCGATTGGCGCGCCGACTTTGGTGAATCTGATGCACACTGGGGTTGAGACCTTGCAGCAGTTGGAAAATGTGACTGGTCTGACTGCCGTTGGAGTGATCCCTCGAACCACCAAAGAGGTATTAGAGGACATTGCGAGGTCTCCCTCCATCGGCGCGAAATCCCCCAACCATTTGTTGGAGAGTTTCCGGCTGATTCGTAGCCACATCCTTTTGCATCCCAATTCAAAAGGCAAATCACAGGTGATCATGGTTACCAGTGCCAGACCTTCTGAGGGGAAAACGAGTCAAGCGGCGAACCTCGCCTGGGCTTTTCAGTCCATGGGTTCACGCACGCTGTTGATTGATTGTGACTTGCGACGCGGACGTGTGCATCAGGTTTTGGATGTGGCAAATGACATTGGAATCACGCAGCTTCTTTTAAATCGGTTTCCGGTTCAGGAAGCCGTGCTCAAAACGTCCAACCCTCTCCTGGATGTGATTCCTCGGGGTCCGATCATCACAGGAACGACTGAGCTGCTTTGCCAAAAAGGATTTGTCGATCTGGTGGAGCGGTTCCGGGGTGAATACGATCAAATCGTAATCGATACCCCGCCGGTATTGGGATTGAGCGAGACGGCTGCGCTTCGTATTGTTGTTGACGGGGTGATCATGGTGGTGCGTGCTGAGAAAACTACCCGGAGGGACGTGTCGGATGCGGTGGCACTGCTGAGAAAGACCGATGCGCATTTCTTCGGCATGGTGTTGAATGATCTCGACTTGAACAAGGCAAAGAACTACTACAACTACTACTATTACTCGGCTTCTTACTACGAAGATCTGGAGGGTGTGGGGGCTGGCGGAAAAGCCGTCGTGTAAGCCGGTGAAGCTAGCCTGGCTTTTGAACTATTTCTCGGGTTGAAAGGCTTTAAGAAATATTCTTGCGAATGATTATTTGAGGGGAGGCTTGACTTTGATGTCGCATGCAGTAAAAAGATGACTTAGAGGCCGTTAGAAAGGATCACTAATAATGAATAGCGTAGAACTTAAAACTTGTTTGGCTGCCGTTGCGGCGATGGCTGTGGGGCTTTTGCTGACCGGCTGCAGTTCTTCCCCCTACTACGGTGGTCACGGAACGCCTGTTCGAGCCAAAGCCACCTATGTCCCGCCCGAAGTTCAAAGAACAGAGCCTTATTTGCCCCTGTTCTGATTTCGCCTTGAGTTGTGATTGAGTATTAGCTGATCTTATCCAACTTATTAAAGTTCTTATAGGGCTGGGTGATTGATGCCTGCTCAGGTAGATCCTCTCGCAATTAATGCGCAGTTGTTAAGACCTTTTGACTTACAGTGGAAGATAGTAAATGTGGAACCCGGTATCCTGCACTGTTGAAAAGCAAAACTTTCTAGACGGGCAAAGAATTTTATTGCATCTAATCATTGATGAAGTATTAAGGCGGGGCTAATTCAAAGGCAGAGCCCGTAAGGGCACATCTTAAGAAGTTTTCCGCTATGAATCTGGAATTAATCAACAAAGGCCTGCAACGAGCGGTAATGATGTCGAGTGTCGCCTGGATGGTTGCCGGGGTGCAGAATGCCCGGTCTCAAGAGATTCTGCCTTCGAATGATTCTGGCGAGTTGGTTCTGGTGGCCAAAGGGGAATCCACTCACGAGAACACGTTGGTGGGGCAGGCGGAGGGATTTTTTCCGACTCAAGACGATCTTTTGTATCTCGCTGATCGTGATTATCCCAGGGGGATGAATTCACACCAGGGACCGGATGCCGAGTTGCAGGGAGCTACAGGGATATTTCCGTATGATCGGCAAGACAATTCGATCTATAGTCAACATAGGAATATCCTTGCGCCAGTGGATCGTTTTTTGGGATTTTTTGGTCCTCAAGATACATTGGTGATTGAATCCAGCCGTTTGCAAGGCGCATCCATAGCGTTAGATGGGGAAATTCCCCCGCTGATCACCAGAACTTTCGAACCGGAAATGGCGCATGTGAAACTTGGCCCGCTCTACTTTGACCTTCTATGGATTGGGGCGGGTGCGATTTGGACGGATTACAGCCCTTACGGTTCCGCCCAGAAGCTCGACACGGATGATACCGCTGCCTACATCGATTTTGCCATTCGTGGCTATTTGCGGATCACTGAAACATTCTACATTTCCGCGTTGGGAAATTTCATTTATCTGCCACTGGAGAATGAGTTGGGATTTGGAACCTCGCTCGATGGTGGTGGTGGTCCGGTGTTCACTCTAAATATGCATTGGCAGGGACAGGCGGGATCGTGGGAATTTCTCTTGCTTGACACCTTTGCTGTGCATCCAGGTTTGAATTACGACTTGGGTCTGGATGACGGTCAAGATGGTGTCGATTTTGCTGGGCGGTATTCGTTCGGTTTCTACAGCCCGGAGCGAAGTTCCAGATTTGATGTGCGCAGCGATGACGCCTGGATCTCCAATCAGATATTAGGCCGCGCATCCAGTTTGGTTTTTACGGAGGACTGGAGGCTGTCTTTGCAGGCTGATCATACGGATTTTTGGAGGACCTTCAGCTTTGAAGATCACGCTTACCGAGATCACTTCGGTGCCTTGCTTGGATACGAAGGAAACGTCATTCCATTTGCGCCTGTGCTCACGTATGATGCGTCCACCAGCGATCATGAAACCTATAGACATGAGGTGATGCTCGGATTTAGGGGGCGAATTACCGAAAATATTAACACCGCATTTGGCGGAGGATATCTTTGGGAGACGGGGGATGAAGCAGAAAATGAAAGTTGGTTGTGGTATGTCAGTCTGAACCATACGATTTCGGAGGGGATTGCACACGGAGTTTCGTTTGGGCAGAATATTTTTGAGGATGCCTTTTCACCCGAGACGGTCTACGCAACCTACGCCCGCTATTACATCGCCCTCAAGATCACGCACCAGTTGTCGCTGACCGGGGTTGCCCAGTGGGAGCAGTCTGAACGATTGGAGCGACGCTCGGGAGACCGGTTCAATGTTGAAGAATACGATCGATACAGCTACGGTGCCTATCTTAGCTATCGACCTTTGGGTTACACTAACATCACCGCCTCTGCGGTTTACGAAACTAACGAAGTCGCCGATGGCGTGCAAGATACTGAGCGTTGGCTGTATCGACTGAATGTGATTCAACGGTTGACGTCTCGATTGACGTTAGAGGGATACTATCAATATGAGGACGCCGAGTTTGAAGGCGGTGGGTTTGATGAGCACCTCGTCGGGTTAAGTATTAGGCGTTATTTCTAACCGAATTGTTTCCTTCCCAACTTAAATCCCATAAACAAAGCAGATCTTATGAAAATGCAAGCAACTCAGCCTAAACGGACGTTATTGACGGCGACATCTCTGGTGATCTTGTCGCCATGGTTGATGGCGGGCGAGAAGGACATTGTTCCGGTGCAAGGTCCCCTAAAGGCCGCCGAAACTTCGATGGACATTCCGTCCAGTTTTCACAAATATTACGGTCAGCGGGTGAACAGTTGGAAAGATTCCGAGCGCGCCATTGCGAAGGTGGATATGGATGCGGATATGAACATGGACGGCCATATCAGCAATACTGATCCCGCTGATGGTGGTGCATTTGAAGGGACGCCTCCTGGGCTGCAGGTCGGGGTTGGTGAAATGACCAAAACGGTCATTCGCGTGAGGCCTTATCGTGTGGATTTTGATGGTGAGGTGGTGATCGGACTTGAAGTGGCGGGGATCAACCGGAGTGATCGTTCGGGCCAGTTTGGTTCGTTTGATGAAGAGGTTTCTTCCACGGGTCGGATTCGTGTTTGGCGCGATTCTGGCCGCACGGAGCTGCTTCTTGATAGCGCGAATCCTGACAAGCGTTATGTAGAGTTCACGACGCAATACCGTGTCTATCCATACAATCTTCCCGATGCGATTCCACGGATTGTGTATGTTGAAGGAGTTAGTTCTTCGAAAAATCATATCGGCGACCTTCGGTTGTTGCTGACCTGTTCCCATCGTAAGATTGGTTCGTCGCCACAACAATTTGTGGAGTCGAGGAAGGTCTTGTTGAAGAGCTTCCGCACTTCGTTTGATCACATTCTGTTCACGGTGCTTCCGCAGGCTGCGCAGAAGGAATTCATCAACAACAACGCCGAAGGTGTTTGGCTGAATGTTGGTCCGTCCACCAAGTGATTTCCTGTCTCATTTTAGCTTTCTATTGAGTTCCTTCGAGAGGCGGTCAGCTAATC
Source organism: Phragmitibacter flavus (assembly GCF_005780165.1). Classification (NCBI taxonomy): domain Bacteria; kingdom Pseudomonadati; phylum Verrucomicrobiota; class Verrucomicrobiia; order Verrucomicrobiales; family Verrucomicrobiaceae; genus Phragmitibacter; species Phragmitibacter flavus. Next base: position 33,382 of record NZ_VAUV01000014.1, read on the forward strand.
TGCTGACCGCCTTGGTTGGTGTTTAGCGAGGCCAAACTCAAACTTCTATTTCTCATGTCAGCATTTTCTCTTCACTTTAGGCTCGTCGGACAACTGTCTAACTTCCGTAGATGGTTTAGTATCTTGGGTTCTGTGGTTTTGCTTGGCTCGTGTGCATCAAAGGACGACGGGATTTTGCCGCCACCGATGCTTCCGGGCGGACCTTCGGCGTCGACGGTCAAGGTCATGCCAACCTTCAGAGTGGGAGACGGGCTGGAGTTGATGGTTGAAGAGGATACCTCTTTTAACGGGCAGTTTAGTGTGAGGCCTGAAGGCTATGTATTGATTCCCAAGTTGGGTCGGATTCCGGTGTTGGGTCTGACGAGGGATGGCGCGGAGCGCAAGATGCGGGAGTCTTTGCAGAGGTCGCAATTGACCAAGGCCACGGTTTTTGTGGAGTTGATTTCTTCCGGGCCCGATGCTCAGGCAGCGATGGCGCAGCAGCCGCGCATCAAGGTGTTCTTGACTGGCAAGGTGGGGAGTCCAGGGCAACATCAGATCCCGGTGGTTTCGGGTCGGAATCCGGGAGTTTATGAAGCGCTACTGATGGCTGGCGGGCCTTCGAATTTCGGGAATTTATCGAAAGTGGAGATCATGCGGCAGGATTCAGCGGGGTTGCGGCGCAAACAGGTGGTGGATGTCCGGGCCATTGAGCAGGGCAAGACGAGTGATGTGCCATTGGGAGATGGAGATATTATTAATGTTCCCCCCAAAGTATTCGGTTTCTAGCAACGATTTGCGGAGCTCTTGCGCAAGATATGCTTGGTTAATGAGGTTGTGGACATAAGGGGGTGGTGTTATTTGGATAAGGTGGTTTCTGAGCTGGTAGAGAACCTTTAATCCAATAATTCTGTATGCCACAAGCGAGAGTGTCCAAGAGGCTGGTTTCCGCCGGAGCCCATTTTTTAATGGATGCGCTGGCAGTTCACGTCGGACTCTTGTTTGGTTGTTTGGTTCGGTTTACCGATGACTTTTCGATCCAAACGCTTCTATATTTACCTGCCATAGGGCTGGCTTCCATTGTCCTTCCTTGTGTTCTGTATATCGGTGGTTTGTATACTGAGGAACCAGCGAAGATTGGCAAATGGATGAGGTTTCGGTGGCTCTTGTTTGCAATCTTGGCCGCGTTGTTGGTGATCTTTACAGTCGGTGCGGTTTCGTATGATTTGAGAATCGGGCGCGGGGTATTGTTGATGGGATTTCCGATCACTGTTGCGATCTGCTGTTTCCATCATGGAGTGGAACATGGACGTTCTAGACTTCCAGGTGAGAGTGCCGTTTGTCTGGTTGCTGACACAGATGACGAGTTGGCTGCGGAGATCCTTGCAAGACATAGTCGGCGCACCTTGATCAAAGGATTGATCTGTGTCGGCGGCTATCGTCCACAGCGTCAGTTACCGATATTGGGAACGCTCGAAGAGGGGCAACCAATTGATCTAAGCTCCAACTCGGTTATTCTGGTGAGGGACGGACACATGGTATTGCCGCAAGTTGCGAGCTTCTTGCGTCGGTGGAGATACGAGGGGATCGATGTGCTCTCGCTCGCTGATTTGTGTGAGGAGGTATTTCAAGCGGTTCCCTTGCAAATGGTGACGGAGAGCTGGCTTTTTAGAGCATCAACACAGTCTAACCTTTTTTATGTGAAGAGGTTGAAGCGTTTGTTTGATATCGCGGCATCGTTGGCTTTCATGGTCATGCTGTCGCCGTTTCTTTTCGTTGGAATGTTGCTGGTGAAGACCCAATCGAAGGGACCGGTGTTTTTTCGTCAAGAACGGTTGGGAAGGCTTGGTCGAAAATTTGAGGTGGTGAAATTGAGAACCATGCACGTCGATGCTGAAAAAGATGGACCTAAATGGTCGGTGGCCAACGACAAAAGAGTGTTTCCGGCAGGTAAGTGGTTGAGGAAGTTCCGAGTGGACGAGATTCCGCAGTTACTGAATGTATTACGCGGTGAGATGTCCTTTGTGGGACCAAGGCCGGAACGAGGGGTGTTTGTAAGCGAGTTGGAGCAAAAAATCCCTCACTACCGGGAGAGGTTGTTCATTCAGCCGGGGCTGACAGGGTGGGCCCAAGTTCGCTATCCTTACGGTTCATGTGCGGGTGATGCCTGGAGGAAGCTAGAATTTGATTTGTATTACATGAAGCACATGAGCCTCCTCCTAGATTTTTTCGTGTTGCTGGAGACTGTGCGCACCGTTTTAGTTGGGGGAGTGAAGTCGATGGGGGAACATGCGGTGCATGCAGATAGAGAGTGGAGCCTGTTAAGTCCTGGGTTGTTGGCGGAAGTGGAAGCAGGGGGGATTTCTGACCCTCTGCCGGGAACGACGGCGGTGAATGCGTGAGTGTGGCAGGAGTCAATCCAATTCGAAACCCTGCTCCGTGGAAGTCTTCCAATGGAACTGGAGTCGCGTCAATGAGATGGGTTTTCCTGTTTTGGTGCTGCTGTTTTTTGGGATTCGCGATTTTGCAGTCCAAACATGGAGCTTGGCAAAGCGACCTGGGAGGCGACCCCGATGAGGCGGCGCATGCGGTGACAAGTCTGATGGTGCGGGACTATGTGGTTCATTCCTTCGGGAGCCATCCGTTGGAGTTCGCCGACGCGTATTATGCTCGCTATCCAAAAGTGGCGTTGGGACATTACCCGCCGGGATATTATGCGCTGGTTGCCGTAGTCCTTACCCTGTTTTCATCGATCCAAACCTTGCTGGTGTTGCAGGCAGTTCTCGCAGCTTCTGTGGCGACCTTTTTAGTATGGTTTGGATCGAGGACAATGTCGGTCTGGTTGGGGTTGGTGGCGGGTGTAGCCTGGTGTATGACGATGCCGGTGTTGAAGTTGTCGATGCTGGTGATGGCCGATTTCTTTCTGGTGTTGATGTGCCTGGCGGCAACCGGGGCGTTTGCGCTCTTCATGAGAAAACCGAAGGCGGCTTGGGCACTGGCGTTTGGGGTTTTTGCTTCGATGGCGATTCTCATCAAAGGTTCGGGTTGGATGCTCGCACTCTTGCCTCCGATTGCGATTGGATTGGCGAAAGAATGGAGACTGTTGATCAAACCTTCGCTATGGCTGGCACCGTTGCCGGTGTTGCTGCTGGCGCTGCCTTGGCAGTGGTTTTCTTTCCGATTTACTGAGGAGGGAATGAGCGGATTGTCGCCCGCGGGCCATTTCATGGAGGCACTGCCATTTTACGGGAGGGCGTTTGTGGACAACTATGGGTGGCCGCTGGCGCTGGTGATGGTGATTGCTCTTGTTCAGTTGGTGTGGCGATGGGGGAGTGGCAGTAAAGTTGGTTTCGTGGAAGCTGCTTTGTGGGCTTTGCTCCTCTCTGGAGCGGTGATGATGATGTCGGTTCCAGCCGGGCTAAGTTCGCGATATTTTCTGCCGTTGAGTGCACCGATGATGTTGTTGGTGGTGCTAAGCATGAGCCGGTGGCTCGATTGGTTCAGCTGGCCGCCATTGGTAAAGGTGGGGGCCGTTGGGTTGGTGATGGGGATCTCGGTGGGGAGTCTGGTTTCGTTGCCCAAATTGGCCAAAGAAGTGAAAGGGTTTTCAAATGGGGTGTTGATGGTTCATGAGGAGGGGATAGCAGACCATGGCACCATGCTGATCTGCTCGGATGCAAGGGGTGAAGGGGCCATGGTGGCAGCAGCTGCTTTTGATGAAGGCATGCGAGGGCTGGAAGGGTTCAGAATGTTGAGGGCTTCGAAGGTGTTGGCGGAGATTGACTGGCTGGGGAGGGGAAATGAGGAGTTGTTTGCCAGTGACCAGGAGATGTTGAAATATTTGGAACAACAAAGGGTGGAGTGGGTGTTGGTCGACCAAAGTGTGGCGGAGGTGGATCGGCCCGCTTATTTTGGTCAGCTCACGGGTGCATTGAAGGCAGCGGATGGTGAGTGGAGCCAATGGCGCGAGGTGAAGGTGCAGCGGGCGGTCAATGATTTTGGATCGATGCAGATCTTCCGGCGGATTGGTCCACCGAAAAGAGTGGGGGATGGGGTCTAAGTATGAAACGCCCGAGGTTGCTGTTCATTTCCAATCTGTTCCCGGATGAAACAGAACGTTATCGCGGATTGGACAATGCCACGGTGTTGCACCGATTGTCCGATTCGTGGGAGATCAGAGTGCTTGCTTTGAGACCAACACTGAAAGCATGGTTGTCGTCAGGCAAGGAGTCGTGGAATCCACGGTCGGGTGACGAGATCTTCGCGCCGAACTTTGTGCCGGTCCGTTATGTGCCAAGGATTGGGGACTTGGTGAATCATCAGCTCATGGAGCGGGCATTGGAGAATGCGATGGAGGTGCAGCGGGGGAAGCAGGAGTTCGATGTGGTGATGGCGAGTTGGTTGTATCCGGATGGATGGGCGGCGGCGGCGCTGGCAAAAAAGCTGGGGTTGCCGTTGGTGCTGATCGCGCAGGGGTCGGATGTGCATCGCTATCTGAAAGTGGCCAGGCGACGAACTTTGATCTTGGAGGCGGTGGAACAAAGCGTGGCGGTGATCACCAGAAGCAAGTCACTGGCGCGATTGTTGGAAGCGGCGGGGGTGCCGAATGAAAAATTGAAGCCAGTGGCTAATGGAGTGGACAGCAAGGTGTTCCATCGAAATGGGCTCGGCGGTGAGCGTGAAAACCGAGGATTGGGAGGGGAAGCGAAGGTGGTTTTGTTTGTGGGGAATTTGTTGCCGGTCAAAAACCCAGGATTGTTGGTGAGGGCATTCGGGGAGGTGGTAAGGGCCAGGCCGGAATGGCGGATGCAATTGCTGATTGCGGGGAAAGGTCCAATGGAAAAAGAATTGAAGGAGTTGGTGGAGAAGTTGGGAATGGCGGGTCAGGTGACATTTCTAGGACCATTGCCGGCGGTGGAAATTGGAGAAAGAATGAGGGCGGCGGATTTGTTGTGTTTGAGCAGTCGGAACGAAGGGCTGCCCAATGTGGTATTGGAGTCAATGGCTTGTGGATTGCCGGTGTTGGCGACGGATGTGGGCGGGATACATGAAGTGGTGGATGAGCCGTGGAAGGGGCTGTTGACTCCAGAGGATGATGTGGAGGCGTTCGCACAGGCGATGGAAAAATTGTTGGAGACGCCATTGGACGGGAAGCGGATCGCGGAGTATGGCGGCACCCTGTCTTGGGAGAGAACTGCCGCGGTTTATCAGTCGGTTCTGGAAACAGCCGTGGAGAGTGATTCGGAAAAGAGTTTTCAGCTTAAATCATGACATTATGGATCTAACCTTTGTGTTTCCTTGTTTGAACGAAGAGCGCTCTTTAGGCGCGTGTATTGACCGTGTGCGCGGTTCGTTGGTGCGAGATCCAGAACTTCGGTTCGAGGTGGTGGTGGCGGACAATGGCAGCACGGATGACTCGAGGTTGATTGCTGAGAGGCATGGAGCCCGTGTGGTGCCGGTGCCGGAGCGCGGTTACGGAGCGGCTTTGAGCGGCGGGATCAACGGCGCGCAAGGCAGTTATGTGATGTTCGCGGATGCGGATGGCACCTATCTCTATGAGGACGCCTTGAGTCTCTACCAGGAAACGAGAAAGGCGAATGCGGACATGGGAATCGCTTCGCGGTTGAAAGGGCGCATTGAGAAGGACGCGATGCCGCCGTTGCATCGGTGGTTGGGAACGCCGGTGTTGACCTGGTTGATCAACCGTTTGTTTGGCGGGAAATTGAGCGACTGCAATTCGGGATTCCGTTGTATTCGACGTGAATCCTTCAACAAATGGAACATTCGGGCCACCGGGATGGAGTTTGCCTCAGAGCTGTTGATCAAGGCCCTGAAGAATGACGCGAAGAGTGTGGAGATTCCGTCGGGATTGACACCGAGTCCGGTGGAGAGGATGCCCCATCTGCGGACCTGGAGGGATGGGATGCGGCACCTGTTGTTTATTTTGTCGGAGCGACCAAGGTTGTTTGAGGTGGCAGGACTGGGGTTGTTGATATTTGCGACGTTGTTGCAGGCAATGGCGGCATTGTTGGGGCCGATCGGGGTGGGAAGCATTCACATCTTTGATGTGCACAGTCAGGTGTTGGTGATGTTGGGGGCGATGATGGGAGCGCAATTGTATTTGTTCAGCTGCATGTTGTATCTTCGCAGCAATGATCCGCCATTGGGGATCACTCGAAAGTTGATTGAGATGGAGGAGGGGATCTTGTTCTTCCTTTTGCTGGGATTATTGCTCGGGATTGGGGCGGTGGTGTTATGGATCACGATGCAGTGGGCGTTGAATCGCTTCAGCGGATTGCACCATGCGAATGAGCTGATTGTATGGGTGCATTTTTTGGCGGTTCCGGCGTTGTCGGCGATTGGACTTCTCGGTTTGCATGTATTGCGCAAGGCGCGGTAGTGGACTAAGAAGGCGTGGAGTTGAAACCGTTGAGCATGAATTTATGAAGAACGAGAAAAGAGCTGGTTTTACATTGTTGGAGACGCTGGCGATGCTGGTGTGTTTGTTTGTGCTGGTGTGGTTGAGTTTTGCGTTGTGGCGCAAAGCGAACCGACCTCCGCAGGATTTGTCGGCTCCGGCTCTGGTTCCGGCTGCGGTGGTTGAGGAGGGGATGAAGGTGGAGACGGGTGATGTGAAACCTGACGGGGAGAAATTGCCGGCTGAGACCCCCTGAATTTCTGTTGGGTAGCAGGTTTGGATTTATGAAGGAGGTGTCAAAATCTTGGTCAACTCGTGTCTGGGTGGGGCTGGGTGAGGCGCTGCTGGATGAGAGCAAACGGTTGTTGTTGTTAGCGCGAATCGGGAGGTGGTTGCGTTATGCGTTGAGGGGTTTGGTGGGGGGGTATGTGTTGTTTTTGGTGGGGTTGTGGATGGGATTTCGCTGGTTGGGCGAGGGGAATTTGACTATGGCCTTCTTGTTGTATGTGCCATGGCTGACCTGGGCTTTGCCATTGGTGCCATTGCTGGCTCTGGCCTTGTTGATGGATTGGAAGTCTTTGGTGTTTGGCGGGCTGGCGGGGGCGGTGGTGATGTCGGGTCTTGCGGGGTGGTCATGGCATAGGGTTGTGGAGGTCGGGAAGGATCGGGGGAGATCATTGACGGTGTTTAGTTTTAACCGAGGCCAGAGTCAGGGGGCTTCGCAGCGGCCGTTTATTGCGCAGGTGAAGCCGGATATTTTGGTGTTTCAGGAAGCACGCGGGAGGGCTTCGCAGTTTTTGCAGGCGGAGGGTTATGAGGCATTCAAGTTCGGCGATAGTGTGGGGGAATATACGTTGGTTTCGAAATTCCCGGTTTTATCTACGTCGCTGGTGGTTCACGAGGGGCATGCGGTGGCGGGAAGGTTTGTAATTGACTGGGACGGGCGGGAGGTGGCGGTTTATTCGGTGCATTTGCGCACGCCGCGTGATGCGTTGCTGGCGATGCGGAGAGGCGCTTTTTTGTGGGGCGTTTTGGGGGTGCCGGGGACGAAGGGGGGGGAGAAACGTCGCGCTTATGAGGAGTTTTGGGATCGGCAGGTGGAGTCGGCTGAGGTGGTGGTCAAGGCATGCCGTGAGGAGAAGCTGCCTATGGTGGTGGCGGGGGATTTCAATGCGCCTGCACCAGGTTATATTCATCAGTTGCTGACGGAGGAGATGATTGACACCCATGAGGTCGCGGGTTGGGGGGGGGGATATACGTTTCCAGGTAGGACGGGGAATCCTCTGGCTTTGCGTCGGCCATGGCTGCGGATTGACAAAATTCTGTGCAGTGAGCATTGGCGGCCGCAGTGGAACATGGTGGAGCCGGAGCAGCCGAGTCAGCATCGGGCGTTGGCGGCTCAGTTGACGTGGGTGGACGAGGGGTGAATTGCTGTTCGTTCGTTTGTTTATGGATGATGGCGGCAGATGGCCGTTGGTGTCGGTGGTGATCCCGGCACACAATGCGGAGGAGACGATTGGGGCGACGCTGGAGTCGGTGTTGGGGCAGAGTTATGGGAATTTTGAGGTCATAGTGGTGGACGATGGGTCGACGGATGGGACGGCGGGGTTGGTTGAAGAAGTGGCGTTACGGGATGTGCGGGTCAGATTGGTGAGACAAGTGCGGGGTGGGGTGGCGGCGGCGAGAAATGCGGGGATTGAGCGGACGTCTGGAGTGTATGTGGCACCAATTGACGCGGATGATGTGTGGCATCCGCAGCGATTGGAGTTGCATGTGGCGGCATTGGAGAGGGAGGGGGAGGATACAGGGGTGGTTTATTCGCCTTATTACCGGATTGATGCGCTGGGAAGGGAGCGGAGCCGGTCGTATCTTTATTATGAAAAGGGGGATGTTTTTGAGCTGCAACTGGCGACCAATCTGGTGGGAAATGGGAGCGGAATGATGATGAGGGCGGCTTGTTTGGAGTCGGTCGGTTGTTACGATACCTCTCTTCATGAGGCAGGGGCGCAGGGTTGCGAGGATTATTTGCTACAGTTAAAACTGGCCCATCAATTTAAGTTTGTGTGTGTGCCTCAGTATCTGATTGGCTATCGGAGTCATCGGCGGAATATGTCAAGGAACGGCGTGCGGATGGCGCGGTCGCAAGTTTTAATGTATAGGCATGTGCAGGAGAGGTATGGGGCCAGCGGGGATTATTTTGACAGGGGTTATGGAAATACTCTGAGCATGTTGACGCTGAGGGTGTGCCGGGCGAGTGGGGCAGTGGCTGGGTTTAGGGAGTTGAAGGCGAATTTGCAGTCGTGGAGGCAGTTTTGGTATTTTATGAGGAGCACGGTGGAGGTGTTTGTGGTGAAGTTTCAAAAGTTGGTGATGCCGGGGATTTTTTACTGGGCGGAGGGGTGGATGAGGCTGCGGCATGAGCGGAGGGCGTTGAAGCAGTATGAGGAGGATTTGGCGGGGCGCGGTGAGGCAGGTCAGAGGGTGGCGAGGCGGGAAAGTGGAGACGTGTCTGCTGGTGCCCAGGGGTCTGAAATTGCCGGGAAGGATTGAATAGCCGGTAAAAACCGGATTGAATTGAGCGTATCAGTAGGAGGGGGGGGGATTGAAGAGATTTTTCGAGGTGGTGATTTTAACCTTTTTTATTATGAACTTGTTGCATGACCATCGGTTGTTTGAGACTCGTCGTCACTTCTTTAAGCGAGGTGGAAATGCGATGGGTTATGCAGCGTTGTCATCGCTTTTTGGACAGGCAGTGATGCAGCAGCAGGCTGGGGCGAGTGGCGCAACCGGGTTGGGGACTTTGGGTCCGCACTTTCCGCCGACGGCGAAGCGGGTGATTTATCTGCACATGGTGGGCGGCCCTTCGCAGATGGACTTGTTTGATTACAAGCCGGCGATGAAGGACTGGTATGACAAGGATCTACCGGAGAGCATTCGCAAGGGACAGCGGTTGACGACCATGACGAGCGGTCAGACTCGGTTCCCGATTGCACCGTCGAAGTATGAGTTTGCTCAGGCGGGTCAGTGCGGGATGTGGATGAACAAGGAAATGTTGCCGTTTTTGGCGAAGTCGGCGGATGATATTTGCTGGATCAAGTCATTGCATACGGAGGCGATCAATCATGAGCCGGCGATTGCGGCAATGCAGACGGGGAACCAGATTCCGGGGAAGCCGTGTTTGGGTTCCTGGGCGTCCTATGGGTTGGGGTCGATGAATGCGAATTTGCCGACCTTTGTGGTGTTGGTGGCAACGCCGACGAATCGGGATCAGGAGCAGGCGATTTCATCGCGGTTGTGGTCGGCGGGTTTTTTACCGGGTGAGCACGCGGGGGTGAGCTTCCGCAGCAAGGGCGATCCGATTTTGTTCATCAATAATCCGCCAGGGGTGCCGAGCAGTGTGCGCCGCCGGACTTTGGATGGGATCAATTCGTTGAACCAGTTGAACTATGAGGCGGTGGGTGATCCGGAGACACACACCCGGATTCAGCAGTATGAGATGGCTTTTCGGATGCAGGCGAGTGTGCCGGAGTTGACGGACATCAGCAAGGAGCCGGAGCACATTTTTAAACTTTACGGGGAGGAGGCACGCAAGCCGGGATCGTTTGCGAACACGACGTTGATGGCGCGCCGACTGGTGGAGCGGGGCGTGAGGTTTGTGCAGGTGTATCACAACAACTGGGATCACCACTCCAATGTAAACGGGCGGATGCCATCGCAGTGCAAGGACATTGACCAGCCGTGCCATGCGCTGATTGAGGATCTGAAACAGCGCGGAATGTTTGAAGACACGCTAATTGTCTGGGGCGGGGAATTCGGGCGGACGATTTATAGTCAGGGCGGGCTTACCAAGACCAATTATGGGCGGGATCATCATCCGCGTTGTTTCACGATGTGGATGGCGGGTGGTGGAGCCAAGGGGGGCGTGGTGCATGGCGAGACGGATGATTTCAGCTACAACATCGTCAAAGATCCGGTGCATATTCGGGATTTTCACGCGACGATGCTGCATTTATTGGGGTTTGAGCATGAGAAATTCTCGTTCAAATCGCAAGGGCTGGACGGAAAACTGACGGGGGTTGAGGCCGCCCACGTGGTGAAGCAGTTGATTGGTTGAGGTCAATCAATCAAGGGGTTGGCACGGTTGAGGATTTGTTATAGGATCGGAACTTATGAACGCGCGCGCACTTTTGTTTACCCTGGTTGCTGGTTTGAGTCTGCAAGGTTTGGCCGAAGCTGAAGTGAAGGCGATTCCCAAGGAGAAGGAGGGGCGTTGGGGAGTTTACACGTTCGATGAGGCGAAGGAGGAGGCGGTGAAAAAGAAAAAACCGCTGGCGATCTTGGTCATTGATTACCGGACGGAGGAGGAGTCAGTGAAAGAGGCGAACAGCCGTGCTTTTTGGGGGATGGAAAAGGACGCGACCATGGTGGTGGTGATGTCGAATTTGATGACGGCGGCCAAGGGTCGGATGGGAGAAACGTTGTATGGGATTTTGACCGGCCCAGACTTGGGCAAGGCGTATCCGAAGCTGATGGTAACGTCCTCCGATGCCGGAGTAGTTTTGGGGAAAATGACGGCGGAGCAGTTGATTGCGGCTGACGAGAAGGCGGTGAAGGCATTTGGAACGGAGATGGAGGTGGCCAACAAAAATCCTGCGGCTGCAGCAGCTGCATCGGGAGCAATGACAGCGGCAAGCACCCCTGGGGCGGTGGTGATCAAAACCCCGGTGGCGGCGGCCTGGACGAATTCGGGTGGTCAAACCATTCAGGCGGCCGTGATTGCGATCGCGGCGGACAAGGTGGTGTTTCAGATGCCGAACGGCAGCAAGGTGGATTATCCTCTGGCGAATTTGGATGCGGCTTCGTTGAAGCGTGTGGAAGAGTTGAAGGCGGCGAACGCGAAATGAGAAATTTCGGAAGTCGTGAGTCGAGAATACTGATTCGATGGGGATGTTATGAGCAAAAGGAACTTTTGTTGGCCGGTTGGCTTCTTGGTTTGGTTTCTTGCTGCGATTTTGGTGGTGGGCTGCAGGGAGGGCGAGGTGCCGGTAGCCCCATTGAAGTCGAAGGTTTTGTCGGAAACCAAGCGACCTGATCCGGCGCGATTTGCGAAGGAGATTGCGGCGTTTGACAAGGAAGAACTGGAGAATGCGCCTCCCCGTGGCGGGATTGTTTTTACCGGCAGTTCCAGCATCCGGTTGTGGAAGTTGGGGGAAGCGTTTGCGGATCTTCCCGTGCTGAATCGTGGATTTGGAGGATCAGTGGCGAATGATTTGATCGTTTATGCAGATCAGGTCGTGCTGCGCTATGAGCCGAAAGTGTTGGTGGTCTATACCGGGAGCAATGACATCAATGCGAAGCTGACGGTGGAAGAGGCGCTCGCCGATTTCACCGGGTTTTTGGAATTGGTGAACCGCAAGTTGCCAGAGACCAAGGTCCTTGTGAATCCGGTGAAAATTTCGCGGAAGCGGATTGAGCAGATCGAGAAGGTGCGGGAGTTGAATGGAAAATTGAAGGCGTGGTGCGCGGAGCGGCCTTGGACCCGGTGGGTGGAGACTGCCCAATATCTCGAGGATGAGAATGGGCAGCCGATTGACCGATTTTTTGCCAAGGATCAGCTGCATTTGAGCCCTGAAGGATATGTGGAGTGGGAGAAGATTTTGGGGCCGGTATTGCGGGAAGAGTGGGAGAAAAAGGCGAAGGGCTAAGGACGGGTGAGTTCGAATACGCCGTGGTCAGCTTTGCTTTGGTAGGTGGCTTTGAAGTGGGTGGAGGTGGCATTGCCGTCGTATTTGAATATGCCGCCGAAGAGTTTGCCGAGGTTCTGTTCGCCGGAGATTTTGTAGCTTTGGTCGGGTTGAGGAGTGGCGATGTGATGGGCCTTGTAGCCGCCACTAAGGAATTTTGCCCAAGTGGCATGGTAGCGGAAGGTCCAGGCGTTGGGCTGTTTGGGGTCGGGGTCGGGGCTGACGATGGCACGTAGTTTGCCGTGATGGCCGGTGCCCTCGCTTCGCCAGGTGCCTTGCCAGGCACCGGAGAGGTCGGTGGGCGCGGTGGTGGAACTGGTGGCGGCAGCTTGGTTCCACGCGTGGTTGTAGGGGATGGCGCAGCTGGTGAGGAAAAGAGTGAGGGCGAGGATGAGTGGATGGATGACGGATAAGGTGAGCCTCCTTACGTGGGCTGCTATTTGGTTGAGCATTGGGCTTGGCATGGGAGGGCAACGTCGGAAGATGGCTGGGTTTTTCATGGTGGATGGGATACGCGGCAGGATGGGGTTGAGGCTTTGGACACAAAAAAGCCGCAGGTGGTGGCCTGCGGCTGGAAAGTAGAAGGGCCGTCCCGGCCCTTGAGGTTGGATGAAAGGCTCGGGGACGAGCCTTCAACGTTTACACTTTGCCGAAGATGGTGTTGCCGGTGCTGAGGAGGTCGTCACAGGCTTGCATGAGACGCTCGCAGAGCCCTTGCTCGGCTTTTTTGAGGTAGTTGCGCGGGTCGTAGATTTTTTTGTCGCCGACTTCGCCATCGAGTTTGAGGACGCCGTCGTAGTTCTTGAACATGTGATGGGCGATCGGGAGGGTGAAGGCGTATTGGGTGTCGGTGTCGATGTTCATCTTGATGACACCGTAGCCAAGGGTTTCGCGGATTTCTTCGAGGGCGGTTCCTGAGCCGCCGTGGAAGACGAGGTCCATTTCGGCTTCGGGACCGTATTTGTCGGTCACGGCTTTCTGGCCGTCGCGAAGGATGGTGGGCTGGAGTTTGACGGCACCGGGTTTGTAGGCACCGTGCACGTTTCCGAAGGTGGCGGCGAACATGAACTGGCCGACGCCGTTGAGGGTCTCGTAGACGGCGAGCATGTCCTCAGGGGTGGTATAAAGTTTTTCGTTGGCGACGCCTGAGGTGTCGTGTCCGTCTTCTTCACCGCCGACAACGCCGGCTTCGATTTCGAGGATGATGTCGAGCTCAACGCATTGCTCGAGGAGTTCCTTGGAGACGCGCATGTTTTCTTCGAGCGGGAGCTCGGAGCCGTCGAACATGTGACTGTTGAAGAGGTTGCCTTTGCCTTCGGCGCGGCGTTCGGCGGTGGCGGCGAGCAAGGGTTTGAGAAATTTCTCGACGTTCTTGGGATGGCAGTGGTCGGTGTGGAGGGCGATGAGGACGTCGTAGCGCGCAGCGAGGCGATGGGCGGCTTCGGCGAGGACGATGGCACCGAGGGCCATGTCCTTGACGGCAATGCCGGAGGCAAATTCACCACCGCCGGTGCTGACCTGGATGATGCCGTCGGACTTGGAGTCGGCAAAGGCTTTGAGGGCTCCGTTGAGGGAGGCCGTCGAGGTGACGTTGATGGCCGGGTAGGCGTAGCCACCTTTTTGGGCGGCGTCCAGCATGGCGCGATATTGGGCGGGAGTGGCAATGGGCATGGTCGCTTGCAAAGGAGCATGATTTGGGCCGGTTGCAACTTTTGATCGATTGAGCAACTTTTTGCATTGGGTGGTTTTTGATGCCTTTGTGATGATGATGCCGAACTTGAACGATTTTGTGATGCGGGGACTGGGGCTTATGCTGTGGCTGTTGCTTGGATTGCTGCCGGTGTCTGGTCAGGAGGGGGGACCACCGCCGAATCAAAAGCCGTGGGATCGTGGGGAAAAGGGGCCGGGAGATCGTGATCGTGACCGTGATCGAGGACCGGGCGAGGGCGGGCCGGAGCGTCGTGGGGGGCGGGATCGCGGGGATATGTTCCGCAATTTGTCGGAGTCGGAGCGCAAGCAGGTGCGCGAGGCGTTTGAAAAGGTTTGGGTCCGTCCGGAGGTGGAAGCGGCGAGGGAAAGGCTAAAGGAGGCGAATGATGATTATCGAAAGGTGATGGAAGCGGCGATGATGCAGGTGGACCCGGAAGTGGTGAAGTTGTTGGAGAAATCGAGGCCGAAGCCGCCGCCGTTGCCGGATGTGAATGATCCGGAGTTTGCGCGGAAGGTGATGGACCGGTTACGGTTTGAGGGATTGCATCGCGGGGATCGCGAGGGACGATTGCATGAGCGGGTGATGGGTTCGCCAGCGGTGGCGGACTTGGTAAAGCGACTGCTGGAGGCCCCGCCCGAGAAACGAGCTGAGCTTTGGGGACAGTTGAAGGAGGCCTATCAGCGGGGTGCCCGTGATGTTTTGCCCGGGCCTGCTGGGCCGAAGGGTGAATGAGGGGTGTTTGTTTTAAATCGAAATCTTCGCCTCAACGCCTCAAAACGGTTATGGTAGCTCCTGAGCCCGAAGTTGCATGCCGTGAGGCAATTGCTTGTTGGTCAAGCATACAAGAGTTGGTCGAGTTTGCGGAAAGACGGCACGGATATAGCAACTCTAATTGTGGCTCGGGAGTTACTTATCCAGAGGATTTAGATGAATACGAAATAACATTGGGCGAAATCTCCTTGGCAAGAGGCCAGCTCAAAATTTATAGGTATCGAATCGCCATTCCTCCTGGGTGGGAAATCTTGGTTGCTGAACAGCTATATCTACAGATCCTTTCGACTGTGCTGCGCGAAAATGGTTTTTTCGATGAGGCGGAGAAAGTTGGCTTGATCGCTAAACGTTTTGTTGAGCGTTAGTAATCGCTGATTTGCAAGTCGGCGCGGAATAAGACCAACCATGAAATGGCGTGGTGAGCATGTTAGCTAGACGGAGGAGATTCGGGAAAATTGTGGCTATTAGCTTCCATCCATTCGCGGATGGCGCGGAGTTGTTTTTTGTCGGGTTTGGCGGCTTTGGTGATGGGGGCTTGGGCGAGCTGTTCGCGACGGGCGGCGGCGGCTTGGATGAAGTTGGCTTCGGGGGTGAGATTTTCGAGGTAGGTGCCGACGTCGGGGGCGCTGAGACGGCGCAGGGGGAAGTCGATGACGCGCAGAACCAGATTGAGTTCGCCGCGGGCGACGTCGAGGATGTCGCCGGGTTTTAGGGTGCGTGAGGGTTTGATGGGCTGCCCGATGATGCGCACGTGATTGCGCTGACAGGACTGGGTGGCCTGGCTGCGGGTTTTGAAGATGCGGGTGTGGTGGAGGTAAACGTCGGCGCGCATGGCTAAGCCTGCTGCGCAGGCGAAGATGGGAGATGAGAGATCGAAGATGGGGACGGGTGCTGCGAAGTGAAACTTCGCGGTCCAGAGGAGTTAGCTTTTGATGAGGAGGGCGGCGTAGGCTCCATCGGTTTGATCGCGCCAGGGGAGGGCGGTGTGCGATTGTTCGAGGCGGAGGTTGGGGTGTTGGGCGAGGAGTTTTTGGATGACGATTTCATTTTCGTCGTGATCGAGGCTGCAGGTGCTGTAGACGAGTTGACCGCCGGGTTTGAGGAAAGGGAGAATGGCGTTGGTGAGGTCGGTTTGAAGTTTTTGCATTTCAGCAAAGACTTCGGGTTCGAGGCGCCAGCGGACGTCGAGGCGGCGGCGCATGACACCGGTGTTGCTGCATGGGGCGTCGATGAGGATGCGGTCGAACTGGAGGTCGCCGAAGGTTGGTTTGGCGGTTTGGGTCCAGTCGTGGAGAACGGGTTCGGCAATGGTGGCGTGAAGGCGCTGGAGGTTGTTGCGCATGCGCTGGAGTCGCTTGGAGCTGGAGTCGCAGGCGATGATGCGGCCCTGATTTTGCATCATTTGGGCGATGAGCGCGGTTTTTCCGCCGGGGGCGGCGCAGGCGTCGAGGATGAGTTCGCCGGGTTGGGCATCGAGCAGTCGGCAGGCGTGCGAGGTGCTGGGATCCTGGGCGTAGCACTGACCGGTGTGGAGCCAGGTGAGGGGGGGATTTTCGGCGAAGTAAAAGCCGGGGATGGTCGAGGGTTTGAGGTCGCCGGGTTCAACGGGTTTGGGGTGAAGTTGATTGAGGCGGATGAAGGTGGTGGCGGGCTTTTGATTCCACTGACAGAGCTGTTCGGTGTCGCTGGGACCGAATTGTTTGATCCAGCGGTCGACGAGCCAATCGGGGTGGGAGTAACGTTCGTCGAGGGGAAGGGTGGGGAGTTGAGCGAGGAGGGTTTCGCGTTCGCGCAGGGTGCGGCGGAGGATGGCGTTGATGAGGCCACGGGCTTTGCCATCGGCGAGATTGACGGTTTCGTTGACGGCGGCGTGGGGGGCGTGGTCGAGAAGGAGGATTTGGGTGAGGCCGAGCCGGAGAAGCCAGTGGACGCGGTGTTCGAGGTGGTTGTTGTTGCAGAGTTCTTCGAGCCAGTGGTCGAGGAGGGTGATGTGGCGGAGGGTGCCGAAGACGAGGGCCTGGAGGAGGGCGGCGTCGCGGTGTTCGAGGTGATGGGCGCTGGCGTCGCGGTCAACGAGGTTGGCGGCAAATTCTTCGCCGTGCTCCCAGTTCATGAGGATGTCGAGGGCGAGTTCGCGGGTGTTGACGAAGCGTGGGGCTTTGGCGTTGGCGTTGGTGGATCTGGGGCTGGGCATCGGGTGTAAGAGGTGGAGACTACACCGGATGGGGTGGTTTGGCGAGCGGGGGTTGTGGTGGGTGAGGGCGGGTGCCTATGGCTCTGGACCGGGCAGGCAGAATGCCTGCCACACCCACAGGCTGCAAGCCTGTGTCACGCGGGCCAAATTTGGTCGAGGAGGCGGATGAGGCTGAGGGATTTTTCGTTGGGGAGGGCACCGGTTTCCATCTGATTCATGACGTAGGCGAAGGAAAGCTGGCGGGCGGGATCGGCGAAGGCGAGGCTGCCGCCGGCTCCGGGGTGACCGAAGGCGCGGGGGCTGAGGCTATAGATTTGACGGGTTTTTTGGCCATCTTCGTTGACGGGATCGCGCATGACGCCGGCGGCGAAGGCGACGGGGGACTGGAGGACGGCGTCGGTTTGCTGGCTTAGGGTGGTTTCGAGCTGGGTGAGAATGGTGGAGGGGACGAGGGTTTGGTCCTGCCATTGACCCTTGTTGGCGAGCATGGCGTAGAAGGCGGAGAGGCCGCGGGCGCTGCCGACACCGCCAAAACTGGCGAGGCCGAGCTGCTGGATTTCGGGTCGGTTGAGGTCGCGCACGGAGCCGAGTCCGGTAGGCGAGGCGAAGGTGCGCTGGGTGAGGCTGCCGGGCTGGGTGAAGGCCTTCATGAAGGCGTCGGGTTGGGTCCCGGCTTTGATTTTGGCGGGTTGGAGCTGGGCGACGCGGGGACTTTGTTCAGAGGGGAGGCCGATCCAGAAGTCGAGGTTCATGGGGCGGCGGAAGGTTTCGTCGAAGTAGTGGCCGAGGGTGGGGGCGGAGGTGGCGAGGCGGACGATTTGGTCGAGGAGAAAGCCGAAGGTGCGGGCGTGGTAGGCTTGCTGCGTGCCGGGAGCGGAGTTGGGGGTTTGATTTTCGATGGTTTGGATGACGGCGTCGAAGTCTTCGATGGAAACTTTTTCGTCGAGGGGGCTGAGGCCACCGTTGTGAGAGAGGAGTTGGGCGAAGGTGATGGTGGATTTGCCGGCTTTGGCGAAGTCGGGCCAGAGGTGGGCGACGGGTTGGTCGAGCGTGAGGTTGGAGGTGTGCAGCGCGTGAAGGGTGGCGACGGCGGCGGGTCCTTTGGTGGCGCTCCAGACGGGGACGAGGGTGTCGGCGGTCCAGGGGGTTTGGTCGGCGGGGTTGGCGATGCCGTGGGAGAGATTGAGGATCTCGACGCCGCGATGATGGATGGAGATGCTGGCGCCGAGTTCGTTGCGTTCGCTGAAGTTGCGTTCGAATTCTGGGGTGAGGGCGGCAAGGAGGTCGGCGGTGGTGGGTGGCATTTTGGCTTTGAATGTCGGTAAAGGAGCGGCGTTTTTTAGAGCATTTCCTTGAGGCTGGCGAGGTCGGGATCGCGACGGGCGGCTTTGCGGAGGTCGGCATCAAGCTCGAAGGATTTTTCGAGCATGAGGATGGCGTTTTCGGGTTCGCCGAGGCGGGCGTGGTAGCAGCCGGCGTTGTAGAAGAAGATGGATTTGTCGAAGAGGGAGCGGGGTCCGTCGAGAAGGACGTCGAGGGCGGCGCGGGTGTCGCCAAGTTCGTGGAGACAGAAGGCTTCGTGGATGTAACCGCTGGGTTCAAGAGGGGCTGCCTGGCGGAGCCGGCGGGCGACGTTGAGGGCGTCGTCCCAACGTTTTTCGCCCATGAGGCTGAGGGTGAGAATTTCCAAGACGTCGGAGCGGCCCAGGGCGTCGGAGGGAAGCTGATGGAGTTCCTGCCAGACGTTTTTATACATGCCGAGCTCGAGATAGCCGTGGGCGGCCAGAATAATGCGCTCGTGGTCTTCGATCATGAAAGGATGGGATCGGAGTGAAAGGTGCGTGGCGTTTTGGGGGTTGGCAAGTGGGGAGTTGACGGGGAATGCAAACTTTCCGGTGAAGCGGGGCTTGCCAAGTTTTCGCTGGGGAGCATAGGTCTGGCCGTATGTTGAAGGCTTTTGTTTTGGGTGCGGGGTTGGGAACACGATTGCGACCGTTGACGGATCAGTTGCCGAAGCCGCTGGTGCCGTATTTTCATCGACCGCTGATGGTGAGTGCTTTTGATCATTTGCTCGGGGCAGGGGTGGGGGAGTTTGTGGTGAACACGCATCATTTGCCGGGCGCTTACGGGGAGGCGTTTCCTGAGGGGGAGTATGCGGGGGCGGGGATTACGTTTCGGCATGAGCCGGTATTACTGGAGACGGGCGGGGGCATTGCGAACGTGGGTGACTTGATGGGGGATGAGGATTTTGTGGTTTATAACGGGGACATTTTGACAGATTTGCCGCTGGAGCCGTTGTTGAGGGCGCATGAAGGAAGCGGGAATCTGGTGACGCTGGCGCTGAGATCGTCGGGTCCGTCGTTGTGTGTGGCATTTGATGCGGAGCGTGGACTGGTGACGGATATTTTGAATCGGCTGAGGACGGGGGATGCGGGGTCGTTTCAGTTCACGGGAGTGTATGTGGTGAGTGCGGAGTTTGTGAGGGAGTTGACGCCGGGGAAGGTGGAGTCGGTGGTGCCGGTGTGGCTGAGGTTGATTAAGGAGGGGCGGCGGATTGGCGGGGGGGTGTTGGGTGAAGGAGGATGGGGTGATTTGGGGGATCGGGCGACTTATTTGCAGGCGCATTGGGATAGCGGCAGAGCGGCGGAGGCGGTGCATGCGGAGGCGGAAGTGGCGGCGGATGCGGTGCTGGTGGGGATGAATGTGATCGGGCCGCAGGCGGTGGTGGGTGAGGGGGCGAGACTGGAGAAGTGCGTGCTTTGGCCGGGAGCGCGGGTGGAGGCGGGGGCGGTGTTGAAAAATTGTGTGGTGAGACGCGGGATGGTGGCGAGGGGGACGTTGGAGAATGTGGATGTGTAGTTTTTACAGCAGCATTCCGATGGGGGGAGCGGGGTTGGTGATGTCGTAAAAGTTGCCGATGTTGGGGAGGATGAGGGGGAGGTCGGATTTGTTGACGCCGAGCCAGAGGGCGAGTTCGGCGAAGAAGAGGTCGCAACTGGTGGTGGGGATGAAACGACCGCGGCCGGTGTCGAGCGGGTTGACTTCGGAGCCGGTGTCGGCGTTGACGGCGAGGTTGGGGTATTGGCCGAAGATGCGTTTTCCTTGAACTCCGCCGCCGAGGATGAGCTGGTTGCTGCCCCAGGCGTGGTCGGAGCCGCGTCCGTTGGAAGTGAGGGTGCGGCCGAAGTCGGAGGCGGTGAAGAGGCAGACTTTGTCTTTGAGGGTGGGATCGGATTGGGCGGTGCCGATGGCGATCATGGCGTAGTGGAAGGCGTTGAGGGCTTCGCTGACTTGGGGGAGCATGTCATTCTGGTAGAGAAGGACGTCGCTGTGGTGATCCCAACCGCCCCATTGGATGAAGAAGGTCTGTCGGGTGGCTCCCAAACCGACGCGACCCTGGATGGTGCGGGCGATTTGGGCAAGGCGTTGTCCGACGTAGGTAGACGGGAAAGTGATGCCGGGGGGCAGGGGAGGGGCGGTGGCAGCGGCGAAGATTTCGTAGGCGTCGAGGGCCTGTTTTTTGCGGGTGTTGAAGGTTTGTGCGAGTAGGTTGGAGTAAGGTTGGGAGAGCTGGCTGTCGACGGCGTGGCTCATGGCATTGCGCAGGTCCTGGTATTGCTGCCAGGCGAAGTTGTAGTCGGATAGGCCAACGGCACCGTTGGGGGTGATGGCGTATTCGGAGACCTGATTGCCGGTTTGCCAGACGTTGCCGCCGTCGAGGCTGATTTGCATGGGGATGCTCTGGATGCTGTTGAGGTCCTGCAGGAGGTCGCTCATGCGCCCGCCCCAGCCGATGCCGGAACGGGAATGGGGGATGCCGGTTTGCCATTGCTCGATCTGGTCGGAATGGGAGTAGAGGCCGAGTGGGAGTCGTTTGAGGCTGGCTTCGACTTCGCTGCGGTTGGTGACGGGTTCGATAAGGGTGCCGACGTTGGCGAGGAAGGAGGCGTGTCCGGCTTCGAAGAGGCTGGCCAGATGAGGCATGCCGCTGTGGATGGCGAAGGTGCTGGTGTTTTCGGGTTGGATTTCGATGAGTTGGGATTGCGCGGGATTGGCGCTGTATTGGAGGGCGAGGTTGGCGCGGGAGTTTTGGTAGGTGGTGTAGGCACTGGGTTCGCGGGGCACGAGCATGTTGAACGAGTCGTTGCCGCCGGCGAAGAACAGGCAGATGAGGGCGCGGTATTCGCCCTGGGCAGGGGTGGAGGCGTTGGCGATGCCTTCGGCGAGGCGGAGGTTGAGCAGGGTGTTGAGGATGGGCAGGGAGGTCATGCCCTTGCAGCCGAGTTGACCGAGGAAACGCCGACGGGAGAGGGGGGAAGATGAGTGCGGTTTCTTCATGGCGGTCGGCGTTAGCGTTGGACGTTGAAGTCGGTGGAGGTGACGATGAGGTAGATGGCGAGGCGGAGGCGTTGTCGATGCCATTGCCACGTGCCGGTGCCGATGCGCAGCATGGCTTCGCGGATGATTTGGAATTGATGGGGGGAGAGGGTGCCGCCGGTGAGGGCGAGGTCGAGTCGGCGGAGGAGGGGATCGGGATCGAGGGCGTTGGCGGCGGAGGGGGTGTCCTGATTGATGACAGCGGGGTTGACGACCATGCCGAGTTCGGTGTCGGATTGAAGGCGGACATTGTAGGCGGCGGTGCCGTTGCCAAAGCGGTGGAGGCTGCCATTGATGGCGTTCCAGAAGTAGTTGGGGCCGGTGATGGCGGTGCTGGCGTTGATGATCTGGAATTCGGGAGCGACAAGGTTTTGCTCGGTGATGGGGCCGGGGGGGCTGTGGTTGGGGAGGAAGAAGTTGAAAACGCTGGGCGCGTTCATGGGATCCTGAAGGTGATCGGTGGTGAATTGATCAAGCGGATAGTGGCCGGAGGTGGAGCGCGCGTTGAAGGCGCGGGCGAAGTTGACCACGCGGAGAAAAGGTTCGCGCAGTTTGCCCCAGGTGGGATCAGACATTTTGGCGGGATCACGGGCTTCGGGATCGAGAAGGATGGCTTCGATGACGGCTTTCATGTCGCCACGGATGCCGCTGCCGTTGTCGGCGAAGGCGGCGGAGACGCGGTTGATATAGGCGGGGCTGGGGTTGGAGGTGACGAGGCGTTGGATGAGTTGTTTGCCGATGAAGGGCCCCACGTTGGGATGATTGAAGAGGTGGTCGATGGCGGCGTTGACGTCGGCGAGTCCTGCGGTGCCGGTGTTGCCGGGACTGGGGGTGCGGGCGGGGAGGGGATGGGTGCCGAGGAGGAGTTTGGGGTCGCAGTCGTGTTCGGCGTCCCACATTTTCATGGGCATGGTGAAGACATCCGAGTAGGCGTTGAAGACGTTGCTGTCGCCGAAGGAGAGTCCGGTGAAGACGCGGGCGAGTTCGGTGATGTCGCCGTTGTCATAAGTGGGGATGGGCTGGCCTTCGGGGTCGAGCTGGCGGGTGCCGTCGGGGTTGAGTTGCCAGAGGCCGATGGTGAAAAGTTGCATGATTTCCCGGGCGAAGTTTTCGTCGGGATAGATGCGGTTGACGGGGTTGGCCTTGCGGTTGCCGAGGTGGCTGAGGAAGATGCCCATGGCAGGGTGGGTGGCGACGTCGTAGAGGAGGTCGCGGTAGTTGCCAAAGGCATGTTTGACCATGAGATCGTAGTAGTTGGCCATGCCTTGATGCTGAACGATGAGGCGTTCGGGTCGGTCGGAGACCACAAGGATCTGGCTGAGGGCGAAGGCGATGCGCTGGCGCAGGGGATCGGGGTCCTGGGCAGCGAAGGAGATGGAAGGAATGGCGTTGCTGCCCATGGTGCGGTGCCACCAGGCGAATTGTTTGTAGTTGCCGTAGAGGCCGGCGCTGTTGGCGGCGTTGCCGGTCACGGCCCAGTCGACGTAGGGTTGCAGGTAGCCGATGGGGCGGTCGAACTGATGGGTGATCCATCCGGAGAAGCCGCGGGTGATGACGTCCTGGACGTTGGGCGGAATGGTGTCGGGTCCAACCGGGGCGGAGTCGGGTCCAAAGGCGGCTTGAAGGAGAAAACGGGCGGCCGCTTGGGGGGAGGGTTGAGTGGAAGTGTCGTGGAGGTTGAGGGTGGTGCTGGTGGCCGCACCCAGGGTGTAGCCGGTGCCGGGTTGGAGGGTGAAGGTGATGGTTTCAGTGGCTTCGGGATCGGTGTCGGGAACGGGAATGAACTCGATCCAGACTTCGCGGGTGTTGAGTGGGATGGTGATTTGATTGGTGGGGAGGGTGGTGTAGTCGGAGCCGCGGGCAGCGCTGCCGTCGATGGTGAAAAAAACGGTGAGGGGCTGGATGCCACCGCTGCGGCGGATGGCGATGAGGCCGTTGTTGGGCCAGTCTTCGCGCATGGATTGGTCAAGCACGCCGATAGTGACAGTGCTGGGGGTGTTCCAGTTGGTGTTGATCTGTTGGAAATCGGTGGTGTCGAGTCGGTCGGAGCGGGAACTGAAGGGGTTAAGGCCGAGGGTCAGTTCTTCCCAGTCGGAGAGGCCATCGGCGTCGGAGTCGAGGTTGCTGACGCTGAGGCGGTAGAAATGTCGGGGATCGGCGAGGTCGAGGGGGAGTTCGGTTTCCTCGCCAGTGCCGGTGATGGTGAGGAGGGGTTGCCAGGAGTTGGGGAGGAGGGTTTCGCTGGTGTCGATGCGGTAGCGTTTGCCGGGGAGGGTGGACCAGAAGGTGTGAATCGAGGAGCCGTCGGCTTCGATTTTTAGCTGGGGCAGGGACGTGGGGTCGAAGGGATCAGTGCCGCTGGTGGCTTCCTGGAGGTTGGAGTAGCCATCATTGTCGGCATCAAGTCCGGGGGTCAGGTTGAAGGCGTTGAAGTGGAGTTCCCAAATGTCGCTTTGGGAGTTGGCGTTTTTGTCGAGTTCCGCATGGGTCCTGCTGAAGGAGAAGACGAGAAGGCAGAACAGGACGAGGGGTTTTTGCAGCGACACCATAGGTTCGGAAGTGGTTGCCAACGTATTGGCCTTTTTTCGGAGAGTGTGACGGGGCTTGTTGCAATTGGCGCTTATGGTTTGAGAATGGCGGCTGGATGTTTACGGAAGATGATTTGTTGGAGCTGACGCGGTTGAGGTTGCCGGGCGGAATTGTGCCGATTTCACTGGAGGAGATTTTGAAGGGGGGATCCGACCGCCGCTTTTACCGGGTGCGAATGGCGGATGAGGCGAGGGCGTCAATGATTTTGATGACCTACACCCTGGTGCGTCCAGACAATCTGCGGTTCGTGGCGGCCACCGAACGGTTGCGGGGATTGGGAGTGAAGGCTCCGGAGGTGTTTGCTCACGATGAGGAGCGATTGCTGGTTTGGCTGGAGGATTTGGGGGCGGTGGATTTGCATGCGTTCCGTGACGAGGCCTGGGAAATTAGGGAGCCGTTGTATCGCGAGGCGCTGCGCGAGGTGGCGAAGTTGCACGAGGTTGATGTGACGGAGCTTTCGGCGGCGGATCTGGACGACATGGAGCCGGGGTTTGACGAGGGGCTATATCGCTGGGAGCAGGAGTATTTTTTGACGCATTTCATGCAGGGGATGCGGGGAGTGGAGGATGTGCCGGAGGAGGTGGAGCGCGTTTTGAAGGAGTTGCGTGAGGGATTGGGAGTGTTGCCGAGAGGGCTGGTGCACCGGGATTTTCAGAGTCAGAACGTGATTGTTCGGGATGGCGGGGCCTGGTTGATTGATTACCAAGGGGTGCGTCCCGGGTTGGCGGCTTATGATCTGGCGTCGTTGTTGCTGGATCCGTATGTGGAGATGGCGGAAGAGGAGCGGCTGGCGCTGTTGCGCTGGTATGCGGAGCACCGGGGGCTGAATTTTGAGGGATTGATGGAGGTTTACTGGCGATGTGCGGCGCAGCGGCTGATGCAGGCACTGGGGGCCTATGCGAATTTGAGTCGGAACCTGGGCAAACCTCATTTCGAGGCGCATGTGCCGGTGGGGGTGGCGCGGCTAAAAGTCGTGTGCGAGCAACTGCCGTTGCTGGAGCCGCTGGGGCGTTGGGTGGATCAGACGACGTCGGCTTTGGCTTTGGTCGACGAAGTCTAGCGGCGTCGGCGATAGAAGAGAAATCCGAGTGCGGTGGCGGCCAGGGTGGTGAGATGGGGTTCGGGAACGGAATAGAGGACCAAACCATTGAGGGCACCCGAGCCCACGCCCACCCCTGAGGCATTCAGGGAGGTGAATCCAAAGGTGGCAGTGCCGGAGGCGTTGGTGGTGAAGGAGTTGTAGACGGCGAACTCGTCGTTGGAGGTGGGGGGTGAGCTGGCGCGGTTGGCAGGGGTGGTGCCGAGCAAAGCAGGTGTGCCGGAGGTGGTGTCATACCAGGAATACAGGGCACCTGAGTCAAAATCGTAGGTGAAAGAGTAGAGTTTGACGAAGTATTGGGTGTTGGGATTGAGGCCGCTGAGGGTCAAGACCGTTCTGCTTGAGTCGGGAGAGGACACATTTTGGAATCCGACGTAGAGGTCGCGGTAGAGGTCGGCATAGGTGAAGCTGCCGCTGTTGGTGAGCGGGCCAGTGCGTAGTCGGGAGCCACTGCCGGCGGCGAGGGTGACGGTGATGGAGCCTGACGCGACTTCTGCGGGCGCGGAGTAGTTGACGGAGAGGCTGTTGCGGAAGGTTTGAAAGCCGCTCTGGGTGATGGACTCGGGCGTGTTGTGGTCGAAATCGACGTTGAGTAGGGTGGCGGCTTGGGTGGCGGAGAAGGTGGTGAGCAGGGCGATGGCGGCGATCAGAAGTCGGTGGAGGGGATGCATGGTCGAAAGGAGTTGAGAGGTCGCCGGAGAGGGAGGAGTGGTTGGAACTTGCGAGTTGATTCAAGCAAAAATCGGCAGACGAGTCAATATTGGGGTGCATTCGAGAAAGGTGGGCGCACAAAGGTTTTGTTTTCGGCGTGGTTTGTGGCTTGATGAGGGCCACGCTTTTCATTTTCTTTGCTTCACTTTCGCATGCCCACTCCCATGTCTTCGTCCAGTCCGCCCCCTGCTTTTGCTCCTGCTGTTGTCGTTGAGAATATTTATCCGTCGCTGGGTGCGCCAAATTATTTGATCAAGCGGGTGGTTGGGGAGGGGCTTTCGGTTTATGCGGATGTGTTCAAGGATGGTCATGATGTGGTGTCAGTGATGCTGAAATGGCGTGCCCAGACGGGGAGGTTGTGGACGGAGGTGCCGATGGTGGCTTTGGGCAATGACCGATGGAAGGGGGACTGCAGTTTTGCGATTGCCGGGCGTTGGGAAGTGGTGGTGGAGGCGTGGCTGGACAACTGGCGGGGCTGGAAGAAACATTTTAAGGCGAAGTTTGACGCGGGGGATGCGGAGATCGCGATTGAGGCGCGGGAGGGGGCGAGGATGCTGGAGGAAGCGGCTGCGCGGGCGGAGGGCTTGAGCGCGAAGGAGCAGGCGAGGGAGATCGCGGAGGTCGCCAAGATGCTGCGGGTGGTGCCGGCGGGGGAGATGATGGAGGTGGTGATGTCGGATGCGTTGCAGGTGTTGCTGGATGAGTTTCCCGACCGGACTCTGAGTGTGTCTTCGGAGCCGTTGCGGGTGGTGGTGGAGCGGGAGCGGGCGAGGTTTTCGGCTTGGTATGAATTTTTCCCGCGTTCGGCGGAGGGGCGGGCGGACAAGCACAGCACGTTCAGGGATTGTTTGCCGCGCCTCGATGATGCCAAGGCGATGGGATTTGATGTGATTTATTTGCCGCCGATTCATCCGATCGGCATGGCGCATCGGAAGGGGAAGAACAACACGCTGACGGCAGGGCCGGATGATGTGGGGTCGCCTTGGGCGATTGGTGGTGCGGCGGGCGGGCATCGGATGGTGGAACCGGCACTGGGGACGGTGGAGGATCTGGAGTGGCTGGTGGAGGAGGCACAAAAGCGCGGGATGGAGATCGCGTTGGATTTCGCGCTGAACTGCTCCCCGGATCATCCTTATGTGAAGGAGCATCCGGATTGGTTTAACCAGCGTGAGGATGGGTCGATCCGTTATGCAGAGAATCCGCCGAAGAAGTATCAGGACATTTACCCGCTGAACTTTTTTTGTGAGGACTGGAAGGCGCTCTGGCGGGAGTTGATTGATGTGGTGCTGTTCTGGGTGAAGCGTGGGGTGAAGATTTTCCGCGTGGACAATCCGCATACGAAACCGGTGGCGTTCTGGGAGTTGCTGATTGCTGAGGTGCAGGCGTTTGATCCGGATGTGCTGTTCCTGGCGGAGGCGTTTACCAAACCGCGGATGATGCAGGTTTTGGGCAAGGTGGGGTTCAGTCAGAGCTACACGTATTTCACCTGGCGCGAGTCGAAGCAGGAACTGACCGAGTATGCGGAGGAACTGACGAAGAGCGAGATGCGCTGGTATTACCGCGCGAATTTCTGGCCAAACACGCCGGACATTTTGCCGGGTCATTTGCAGTATGCGGGTGCGGCGATGTTCAAGCTGCGGGCGGCTTTGGCGGCGACCTTGATGCCCAGTTGGGGGATGTATTCGGGGTATGAGTTGATTGAGAATCTGCCGTTGCCGGGTCGCGAGGAGTATTTGGATTCGGAGAAGTATCAGTTGAAAGAGCGCAATTGGAACGCGCCGGGGAACATCAAGGCGTTCATTGGGCGATTGAACGACGTGCGCCGCGAGAACCGGGCGTTGCAGTTGTATGATAACCTGACTTTCCATGCGGCGGATCATCCCGAAATGATCGTTTACAGCAAGGTGAGCGGGGATTTCGGCAATCGGATTTTGGTGGTGATCAATTTGAATGCGGGTCAGGTTTCGGCCGGAATGGTGCATCTGGATTTGGGGGCGCTTGGTTTGGCAGCGGATGCACATTACCGGGTGGAAGATTTGTTGCATGGAGCGGTGTATGACTGGCAGGGTTCGCACAATTTCGTGAGCCTCGATCCGAATGGCTTGTCGATGCATTTGTTCCGCGTGGTTCCGGGTTGATTTTTATTTTTTCATGTCGAAGTGGCGCATCATGGTTCTCACGTTGCTTTTTGGAGCGGCGTTGGGCGCGTATGGGGAGATGGATCGCCGTGGCTGGGTGCGGGAGGCAGAGCAGTGGTTTCTGGGTTTTTTGGTGGCGAATGGCCGCCAGGCGATGGAGCAAAATTTGCCGGAGGTGTCGGAGGATGTGGTGCTGGTGAAGTTTGATGAGAAGGACCGGGAGGAGCTGGGGGCATGGCCGCCGGCGGCGTTGGACTGGTTGATGGTGATGAAGCGGCTGGTGGCGTATGATCCCGAGGTGGTCGTGGTGGTGCAGCCGCTGCGCTGGGAGGGAGCAGCAGCGGAGTTTGTGAAGCCGTTGCGCGAATCTTTGCTGCCGTTTCCATCGGTGGTGATGGGGTTTGATCTGGCGGCGGGTGAGGGAGAAATGTCGCCGGAGGCAAAGGAGTTTTTGGAGAAGGAACTGCCCACGTTGTTGGGGGGGGAGGTGGGGGGATCTGCCGTGAGATTTACCAGGGTGATGGAGGTTCCGGATCGTTCGTTGCGGATGGCGGTGCAGACGGGATTCACCTCGATTGATGGCGTGGTGGAAAAGCCGGGTCGGATGTTGTTTGTGGCCGGGGATGGCGAGAGGCTGGTGCCATCGTTGGCGGCGCAGGCGGTGACATTGTTTCGGCGGGCACCGTATTCGACTATGCGGATGAGTTTTGGGGCGGGGGCACGGTTGAGTTTGGCAGATGAGTTTGTGGTGCCGTTGATGCCGGGGGGGGAGTTGGTGCTGGGCGAGTCGCCCTCGGTGCCGGTGGTGGATGGATTGGAATTGATGCTGCCGGATTTGGGGGATGAAGTGGCGGAGCGGATCGCGAAAGTGATGGGCGAGGGCAAGGCGGTGGTGTTGAGTCTGGATGAGAAGGTGGGCATGCTGCAGGCGAGGGCGGTGGCGCGTGGGCTGGCGATGCCGATGTTGAATCGTTTGGACAGGTGGGTGGATGGGGCGCTGGCAGCGTTGGCGGCGGTGTTGTGTTATGTGGGAATGCTGGGCAGAGGGCGGTTTGGAGCTCTGATTTTTGGGTTGGTGGTGTTGGTGGCGGGCACGGGGTTGAGTCTTGGTTTTTTCCAGATGCAGTTGGTCTGGTGGTCGCCGGTGCTGGCATTTGGACTGGTCGCAGTGTCGGTGTTGTTTTGTTTTGTGTGGCCTCACCATGGGGTTGAGGAGGCGGAGAAGGAGACACAAACCAGTTGACACTGAACGGGTCTGGTCGCTTTCTGAAAGTGCTACACATGGGATTTACTTTTAAGAACCTAACCCGCCAGAGGGCTATTGGCGCCAATTCATATCTGATCAGCAATGGCAAGCAGCGGTTCGTGCTGGATGCGGGGTCAAATCCAAAGGACAAGGGGCATGAATCGTTGCCGAATTATGCGGCGGTAACTCCGGATTCGCTGGACGCGATCATTCTGACGCATGCGCATCATGATCACATTGGGTCATTGCCAGTTTTACAGCGGATGCAGCCCAAAACTCCGGTTTACATGACGGAGCCGACGGGGGAAGTGGGCGCGGGGATGTTGCACAATTCGGTGAATGTGATGACGAGTCAGCGCGAGGAGTTGGGCATCCAGGAGTATCCTCTGTTCACGCATCGGGAGATTGACGGCATCAAGGCGCAGTGGTTTTACCGGGATTTGCGTCATCCGTTTGTGGTGCCGGATACCGATGTGGAATGCACTTTTTTTGATGCGGGTCACATCATGGGTTCGGTGGGGGTTTTGATGAAGCAGGGTGGAAAGAGCCTCTTCTACACCGGTGATGTGAATTTCGAGGATCAGACCATTACACGTGCGGCGGACTTCCCGACGGAGCCGGTGGACGTGCTGGTGATGGAGACGACGCGTGGCGATTATGTGCGTCCAGAAGGGTTTACTCGCAGGGCGGAGAAGGAGCGGCTGGCGAAGGTGATTCGTGAGACGTTTGAGAGGGATGGGGCGGTGTTGATGCCGGTGTTCGCCTTGGGCAAGAGCCAGGAGTTGCTGGTGATGCTGCATGAGTTGTGGCGCATGGAATTGATTCCCAAAGTGCCGGTGTTGATTGGCGGGTTGAGCGCGAAGGTGACGGTGGAGTATGACCGGTATGCGTCGAAAACGCGCCGGAACTACGAGGGGTTCCAAATTTTTGAGGACATGGACATGCTGGTAGCGCCGCGCAGGCGTAAGAAGGAGCTGAGTTGTTCACCGCACACAATTTATGCGCTTTCGAGCGGGATGATGAGTGAGGGAACGGTGTCGAACAAATTTGCGCGGGGATTTTTGGACAATCCGCGCAACACGGTGGCGTTTGTTGGTTACACGGATGGGGCAACGCCAGGCTGGCGGGTGCGCAATGGCAAGCCCGGGGAGATGATTTCGCTGGATGCGACTTTGCCGGAGGTTCAGCTGAACTGCCGGGTGGAGAGTTTTGATTTTAGCGCGCATGCGCCGCGCGAGGATTTGGTGGAATATGCGCGCAAGTTACAGCCGAAGAAAATCTTGCTGGTGCATGGGGATGAGCCGGCGCAGGACTGGTTTGCGAGTGCGCTGAAGGCAGCGATGCCGGAGTGTGAGGTGATTTTGCCTGATCCCGGGAAAGAGATCGAGTTGTGGTAAGAGGGTCTTTTTGGGAGGCTTTGGGATGGGAAAGCGGTGAAAATCACCGCACTCCTAAAGGGGCGAAGTGAAACTTCGCGGCCCTTCTCAATGCTCAACGTGCGGCCGCAGTGGCTTCTGGCAGGGTTGAGAGAACGCGATTGCCGGCGGGGTCAATGACTTTGACGGTCACGAAGAACAGCACGTTCTTGCGTTCTGATTGCTTGACCTTGCTTTGGAAGGCGCGACCCACGAGAGGGACGTCACCCAAAAGCGGAACCTTGTCATTGATTTCGTTGATTTTTTCGAACATCACGCCGCCGAGGACCACCGTCTGGCCATCCCATACGGTGACCGAGGTGTTCACCTTGTTCAGGCTGAAAATCGGCTGCAGGATGTTGTTGGGGACGTCGTAGGGGATCAACTGTCCAAAACCGCCAACCGTGGTTCCGGTGATGGCGGAGCCGTAATTGATAAACCCTTCAAATTCGGTGGAGCTGGGAACGAGACT
This sequence comes from Phragmitibacter flavus, assembly GCF_005780165.1. Classification (NCBI taxonomy): domain Bacteria; kingdom Pseudomonadati; phylum Verrucomicrobiota; class Verrucomicrobiia; order Verrucomicrobiales; family Verrucomicrobiaceae; genus Phragmitibacter; species Phragmitibacter flavus. The sequence continues at coordinate 64,246 of NZ_VAUV01000014.1, forward strand.
GAGCTCAACCGTGCGGTTGTCGGCTCCGATCAAGGGTTCAACTTCCAACACGATGCCAACGTCACGCATTTCAAAGGCGGTGGGAGTGGAGGGGGTGATGGGAGTGCCGCCGCTGCCACGCACGGTTTGCGGGATTTGTGGGGGATCGAACTCCGTCGGATAACGGAATTCGCGGCTGACGGTGACACTGGCACGCTGACCGCTTTTGGCAACCACGCTGGGAGCGGCGAGAAAATCGACGCCTTTGCTTTGAGACAGCGAGCGGATGACCATTTGGAACTGAGGATCGGTGAAAACGCCGGAGACGGCGAACTGGCCGGGGGAACGGGCATCGGTGGCCTGGGTCGAGACGCGTCCGATAAGCGAGTCGATGGAAGGAACGCCCTGGATGGCCCCGGAACTGCGCAGGCCGGCGGTGACGGGGTTGGCTCCGATGGGGCTGCCATCGAGGTTGGTGAAAGGGAACTCTTCGCCAGTGAAGGTAGAACCACGCTGGTTGCCGACATTGCCTCCGCCGCCGAAGATGCGCTCGTTGGCACCGGGGACATCGAACTGGCCGAGCAGCCAGTCGAAACCGAGTTCACCGAGCCGGGTTTCGTTGACCTCGATCATGCGCACCTGAATCTCCACTTGTTTGGGGGTGCTGCTTTGGGCTTGTTCCACGATGCTTTCGACGAGGGCGAGATTTTCAGCCGTATTGCGCACGATGAGGGTGCTGGAGGCGGGTTGGAAGGTGGCGCTGGCGCCTTCAGGGAAGGGAATGCCACGTTGCTCGAGGACTTCACGGGCGCCGAGACGGCGGACGATGATGCCGCTGGTGGCACCCGCTCCGGGTTCAAAGGGATTGGCGGGGGTGGTTGCTGCGGAGTCGATGGGGGCGTTGGAGATGAAATCAGGCGGAACGCGGAAGGCGCGGCTGGTGAGGGTGGCGTCCCGTTCGGTGAGGGAGGTGATCGTCACAGCATAGTCGTCGACACGGTAAACGGTGCCGGTGTTTTGGGTGGCGTAGCGTAGGACTTCGTCGAGGGGGATTTCTCCGAGGTCGAGGGTGATGGTTTTGTTGCGGGCTTCGGCGGGGACTTTGAGGACAAAACTGATTCCCTGTCTGGTTGGGTCAATTTCGCGGCTGCGGATGCGGAGGAATTCGATGACTTCATCAAGCGAAGCATCTTGGAGGGTGACACGCGGGAGGATGAGGGTGCGCAGCCGGGTGGCGATGGAGTCGCGCATGGTGACGCCGGTGCCTTCGATGGCGGTGCCGCCGAAAAGATTGGAGACGTCGGCAATGGGGGCTTCCCAAGCCTCGTTGACGGCGTTGAGAGCCTTGGCGCGGGTGTGGTCCCGGGCGGTATCGAAATATCGACTGCGGTGCATTTCGGCCTGTTCCATGCCCCGACGGGCGGCGCTGTTGTAGCTGTCGATGCGCAGAACGTCCATGAAACGCCGGTTCGCATTGTCGTAATCGCCCAAATTGATGAAGCTGTAGGCTTCGCGCAGAAGAATGTCGACTCTGTTGACCTTGTCGACGTGCTCCGGGGTGAGAGCGGGCTCGAAGTGGTCGGGATCGTTGAGTTTTTCGCTGAAGGCTGCCGCCTCGGCATTGTCGGGATCAAAGTTGTCCGCCAGGATGCTCTGTAGAAGAGTGCGGGATTCGGCGTAACGACCGTTGTCGGCGAGTTTTTTGGCCTGGGCGTTGGCGGCAAGGGAATATCCGTCGCGTGCCTGGGATTTCAGTTCGGCGGTAAAAGGGGCCTGGGGCAGGCTGTCCCAAGATTGGCGGTAAAGCCGCATGGCTTCTTCGTATTCGCCCTTTTCATAATGCAGGGCGGCCTGGGTGTGCAGGGTTTGGGATTGATTGACGAGGGCTTCCCGGCGGGCAATCTCCCGGTTGGCGGCTCCCTGGACATTGCCTGCGGTGGAACCTGGACCGGCCCATGAGGTGGTTCCGGCGTGGACAAGAAAGAGGCAGGTGAGCGCCAAAACACTTCCAGAGCGAAGTCCGAGATCTTTGATTGGGGAGTGTTGGATGGATGATGGCAACATTTAATGGCGCTAGAAAAAGGCGATTAGAGCGTATTTCGTGGAGGATGACAATCCCTCAACCATGATTTTTATTATGATGTTTGATGACGAGGGCAAAATGGTGGTCACATTGTGAACACGTCACCCCCCGCGCTATCTAGATATATGAATGGTTTATTTCGTTGTTTCGTTTTTGGAGCTATTTTTGGGATTTTGCCGAATTTGAATTCGTTGCTTCTGGCAGAGGAGGCTGCGAAACCTGTGCCGGAGATTTCTGGAAAAGTGTATCCGTCCAAACCGGGGCCTTGGGGCAACCTTTTTTACTATTACATTTATCTGGAGGCTCCCGCCGATTTTGTTAACCGATTTCCGATGCCCAATTCGGTGACCCGGTGGAGCTTTCCAGGATCGAGTGTGAGCGATTTGAAGAAGCTTTTTACCAAGGCGGGGTTGGCGCAGGCATTGCAGGATTATTTGCTGGATGGGGATCGGTTGCTCAATGAGGACGGCATCTTGACGGTTTTCCCTCCGCTGCCGGATCTGGAGGCGTTGACGCAGGAGCAGCGCTCGGTGATTTATTCTGAACTGGGTCGGCATGTGATCAATCCTTATCATCATGAACCGGTGCTGATTCACGGGGGTGACATTGAGGACTGGTTGAAGGGCTCACGCCTGCGCGATGAGTTGCGGGAGTCGATCAAACGCATGACCTACATGCGCGGCAATCAGCTTGCTTTCAGTGATCTGGCAGCGGTGCTGAACTACACCAGCTCGGCGGAGGAGGCGGGTGACTTTTTCAAGACCATCACGAGGATGCGCACCATGATTGTCAGGCTTCAACTCAGTGAGGACGACGACCTGGAGGCGCTGGCGGGCTATTGGACCGGGCGGCATCGTTACAAGGACATTTTGCCGATTTTGTCCTCGGTTGCGGAAACGGAGGAGGTGGCGATGATCGATGTGGTGCATTTGCTCCCTTCGATGGCGCGGCGTTATTTGTATACCTATCCGCCGGTGGATCTGGCGATGAACGGTCGGATGCCGGACTGCCACTGGACATCACTGAATTTTTTCAATCACTGGGCGAGGCAGTATTATTTGGATACCCGTCTGGCCGCGAGCGCGATTCTTCAGGATTACGAGGAGGTGAAGGGGGCCTATGAATTTGGCGATGTGCTGATGTTCATGGATGGGGACAGTGGCAATGCGATCCATTCATGCGTGTATGTGGCGGATGACATTGTGTTCACCAAGAACGGGGAGAACATGGTGGCACCGTGGCTGCTGATGAAGCTGGAGGATGTGCGAAAAGTCTATTTCCATGCGAACCCTGGCCGGGTGGATGGCTATCGTTTGAAGAGGCGGGAGTAAGGTGGAGAAGTGGTTAAAAGGGCGCCCGAATGTGTTTTTTCGACGTTTTATGATGGCATCTAATGCCTAAACCGCTTTAATGACGGTCAATTGCTACTGTGATTGACTTCATTCGCGAGACCCTATCTTTGCACAATCTGCCGGTGACGATGCTGCTGGGCATGGTGACCATGTATTGGCTGCTGGTGATTGTTGGGATTCTGGACAATGATTTTGAGGGGGGGGTGGATGGGGATGTCTCGAATCACGGCACCCTGGGAGGGGCAGGGATGTCGGGCGGGCCGGAAAGTAAAAAGGGAGGGATCTTGAATTTCGGCCATGCGCCTCTTAGCATCGTAGGAAGTTTCCTGGCGATTTTCATGTGGCTGATTTCGCTTTGGGGAAATTTTTATCTCAATGGGGAGCCGGGGGATCGATCGTTGATTTTGGCGGCAGTATTACTGGTCCCGAATGGAGTGATCAGCCTGCTGTTGACCCGGGTGGCGGTGATGCCGTTTGATCGTCTATTTAAGGCGATGCATGAAGGCTCGACTGAGGCCGAGGAAATCGTCGGCCGGAAAGGGCGAGTAGCTTCGGTGCAGGTGGATGAGCGGTATGGTCAGGTCGAGGTGGTGACGAATTCCGCTCCCCTGTTGGTCAATGCGCGGATTGAGGCGGGCACGCAGCCTCTCGAGCGAAACGCTGCCGTGACGGTGCTGTCGGCGGCGGATGATGGCAGCTTTTATTTTGTTCGATCAGTTTCTGAATTAGAGTCCCCACGCAACCAGCCTTCCACTCCATGATTACCGGACCCATCCTCATTGCCTGCGCCATTGGCGTCATCGTCTTCTTTGGCATCCTCGTCATGTTCTCGCGGTTTTTCCGCAAGGTGCATCAGGGTCAGGCGATTGTTCGGAACGGCATTGGCGGCACCAAGGTATCATTCAACGGCATGATCGTTGCGCCGGTGATTCATCAGGTGGAATACATGGACATCTCGGTGAAGCGCATCGAGATCGCGCGGCAGGGCAAGGAAGGGCTGATCTGTATGGACAACATCCGTGCCGACATCAAGGTGGCGTTTTTCGTGCGCGTGAACAAGTCGGATGCAGACGTTCTGCGGGTGGCGCAGTCGATTGGTTGCGAGCGTGCGTCGAGCACGGACATGATCCGGGTGTTGTTTGATGCGAAGTTTTCCGAGGCGCTCAAGACGGTGGGCAAACGCTTTGATTTTGTGCAGCTTTACAATGAGCGGGACACGTTCAAGGACGAGATTCTGAAGGTGATCGGCACGGATCTGAATGGGTTTGCACTGGACGACTGCGCAATTGATTTCCTGGAGCAGACGCAGTTGGAGAACCTTGATCCCGACAACATTTTGGATGCGGAGGGGATCAAAAAAATCACCGAACTGACCGCGACGCAGGCGAAGCTGGCGAACCACATTCAGCGCGACAAGGAGAAGGTGATCAAGCAGCAGGATGTGCAGGCGAGAGAGGCGATTTTGGAGCTGGAACGTCAGCTGGCGGAGACGGAATCCAAACAGATGCGGGATGTGGAGAGCGTGAAAGCGCGCGAGACGGCGGAGACGATGAAGGTGCAGGAAGAGGAGAGGCTGAAGGCGGAGCGGGCGAAGATCATTGCCAATGAGGAGATTGCGATTGCGACGGAAAACATGGAGCGTCAGGTGCTGGTGGCGCAGCGCAACAAGGAGCGCACGGATGCGGTGGAAGTGGAGCGGGTGCAACGGGATCGCGATCTGGAAATCATTGAGCGTCAGCGCTTGACGGAGCTGAAGTCGATTGAAAAAGAGAAGGCCGTGGAAATTGAGCGCAAGGCGATCCAGGATGTGATCAAGGAACGGGTGATGGTGGAAAAAACGGTGGTGATCGAGAAGGAGAAGATCAAGGACACCGAGGCGTTTGCGGGGGCGGATCGTGAGAAGCAGGTGGCGCTGACGAATGCCGAGAAGAATGCGCAGGAGCAGTTGATTCAGAAGATCAAGGAGGCGGAGGCTTCGAAGCAGGCGGCGCAATTGAAAGCGGAAGAGAGCGCATTCCAGTCGATCAAGGCGGCGGAGGCTTCGAAAGAGTCGGCGCAGCTGAAGGCGCAGGAGATTTTGACCTTGGCCGAAGCGAAGCAGGAAGCGGCGGGGATGGATGCGAAGGCGGAGAAACTAATGGCCGAGGGGACGACGGCGAAATCGGCTGCCGAAGGTTTGGGCGAAGCCCAGGTGTTGCTGGCGAAGGCGGATGCGGCGCAGAAGACGGGTCAGGTGGATGCAGAAGTGACGCAGCTCAAACTGGCGGCCGAGGCGGCGGGCATTTCGCAGAAAGCAGAGGCAATGAAGCTTTTGGAGGATGCGGGCCGTTCCCACGAAGAGTTCAAGCTGACGCTGGAGAAGGAGAAAATGGTGGAACTGGCGCAGATCAACATTCAAAAAGACATTGCCACGCAGCAGGCGGTGGTGCTGGGCGAGGCGATGAAAAGCGCGAAAATCGAGATCGTGGGTGGCGAGGTGCAGTTCTTCGACAAGATTACCAATGCGATCGGCAATGGCCGGGCAGTGGACCGTTTGGTGCAGGGAAGCAAGACGCTGACAGATGTGAAGGAGACTTTTTTCAATGGCGATCCCGAGTATTTCAAGGCGCAGTTGCGGGGGTTGATTGACCAGTTTGGGATCACCAGTGAGGACACGAAAAACATCAGTCTGGCGGCGCTGCTGGTGAAGTTGATGGGCGTGGCTCCAGACGGGGCGGCGCAGCAAAAACTGACGGGGCTGATCGGGGCTGCGGGTCGTTTTGGCCTGGGTGAGGAGAGCGTGGATGCGCTGCTGGCAGCGAAGAAAAAGTAGGGGTTGTGTCGATACCTCAACCAATGCGGAAGCTTTCGCAAGTGAGGGGTATCTATTCGAAGGAATAGGGTGTAGGGTGGTTTCGTCTGGAATCAACCAGACGAAACCAAACCCCCTATTATTATGAAAACGACGGTCGATTTGGAATCCCAATCGTTCGATGTCGAAGACGCAGGTGACGTCATTGGACTCGCGAAAACTTTGGTGAACGGAGAACACGCCGGCATTCTCAGCACGGTGGATATGGAGGGGAAACCGCAAACGCGGTGGATGTCGGCCTTCTCCTTTGATGAATTCCCGCGCTTTTATTCGCTGACGGCACCGGAAAGCCGCAAGGTGGAAGAGATTCGCCACAATCCGGCAGTGAACTGGATGTTCTTCAACAAGGATTGCAGCCTGATCCTGAATTTGCATGGCAAGGCGAGGATCGTGGAGGATGCGCCGGTATTGAAGCGCATCTGGCAGCAGGTGGTGGACATGTCGCATGTGTATTTTCTTGATCAGTATGCGAGCGGGTTGGGATTTGTGGTGATCGAGACCATGGTGGAATCGGTGATGGCAACTTCGCCGAAGAACTCGCTGAGGTTTGAGTTGGATCCGCAGGAGTTGGTGCATTTAAAGTAGACGTTCGAAATTGGGCAGAAGGGGGCGGGATGAAAAAAAAGTTCTATGGGTTGCCTGAGGTGCGGCTTGATGCCGGGGCCATTGTGCGCGACGATCAAAGGATGAACCCCGCTGAATCTTCATGCCCGATCCATAAGGTCACCTTACCGAAGCCTGATAAGTCCGAAGTTTTGTCGCCAAAGTCGAGTGCCCAGCTGAGGGAGGCTCTGCATGCGAGTGAGGAACGGAACCGGGCGATCCTGGACACGGCCGTGACGGCGATCATCACCATGAACGAGGAGTGCATCATTGATGGGGTGAATGCGGCGGCGGAGCGGCTTTTTGGGTATACCAAGGAGGAGATGGTGGGGAACAATGTCAAGATGTTGATGCCCAGTCCCTACCACGACAAACATGATGGTTTTGTTAAGAACTATCTCCAGACGGGGGAGAAGCGCATCATCGGGATTGGGCGGGAGGTGGTGGCGAGGCGCAAGGATGGAAGTGTGTTTCCAATGGATCTTTCGGTAGGTGAGGTGAACTTGCCGAAGGGGAGGTTCTTTACGGGGATCATTCGTGACATCACGGATCGCAAGGAGCTGGAGGAGAAAATATTGGAGATCAGTGAGGAGGAGCAGAATCGGATTGGGCAGGACATTCACGATGATCTTTGTCAGCAACTGGCGGCGATCGGATGTCTGGCGAAGGTGGCGCACACCAACTTGAAGCGCACCAACGATGCGGAGGCGGAGAGTCTGGCGGAGATTGTGCGACTGGTGTCCCAGGCGAATGCGCGGGCCCGGGAGATGTCGCGGGGGTTGGTGCCGGTGGTGTTGGATTCGGCGGGGCTGATGTCGGCATTGGAGGAGCTGGCGCGGGGGACGGAGCGAATTTTTGGCATTTCCTGCACGTTTGATTGTGATCCTCCGGTGGAGATCAACGACAACAAGCTGGCGGTGCAGCTCTACCGAATTGCCCAAGAGGCAGTGGGCAACGCGATCAAACACAGCCGTGCGGATCAGATGCAGATTGACCTGTCTTTCGATGACGGGAACATTGTTTTGGGGGTTCGTGACAACGGGACGGGGATTCCTGACCATGCATTGCGTCCGGGAACGGGAATGGGCTTGTTGACGATGAACCATCGGGCGAAGATGCTGGGTGGGACGGTCACGGTTCGACCGGATTCCCTCGGGGGAACGGAAGTGGTTTGCGTGGTGCCCCAAGTGATTCGGAATTCTACTCAGATATGAAAAAGCGTGTTTTGCTTGTCGATGATCATCCCATCCTGCGCCACGGCCTGGCGCAATTGATCAGGGCAGAGCCTGATCTGGATGTTTGCGGCGGAGTCGGCAGTGCGGGTGAGGGTATGGAGGCGGTTGCGTTGCATCATCCAAATTTGGTGATTGTCGACCTCACGTTGCCCGACCGGCACGGACTGGAGTTCATCAAGGACATGCAGGTGATGCACCCGGGGGTGCTGTTACTGGTGCTTTCGATGCATGACGAGTATTTGTATGCAGAGCGTTCGTTGCGGGCGGGGGCCCGGGGATACGTGATGAAGGAGACCGCAGCGGACACGTTGGTGCATGCAGCGCGGCGTGTGCTTGATGGAGGCATTTATCTGAGCGAGCGCATGTCGGGTCACCTCCTGGAGGTCGTTACGGGCCAGCGCAAACGCTCGGGCGAAGATCCTTTGGTGTGCCTGACCGATCGTGAACTGGAGGTGCTGCAGCTGATTGGAGAAGGGAAACCGACGCGTTCGATTGCCGCCCAGTTGAACGTGAGCGTGCGCACCGTGGACGCGCACCGGGCACACATCAAAGAGAAACTGGAGTTGCCGGATGGATCGGCGCTGGTGCGATTCGCCGTCCGCTGGGTGGAGAACAAGGTTGCAGATCGGGAATAGGTAGTTTATTGGCACTACCAATTTTTTTGTAGTGTTTTACACTATAAGCTTGATACTAGGCTTCCCCATGCTACAAGCAGTGGGGGCTACGAATTTCGCACAGGCCGAAATTGCGTAAGATTAGCAGTGTTACTAATCCACAAGATTAAATGCCATGCCTATAAACAGAACTGATTTTGTCCAATTAATCGAAGGAAGCAGTTTGTTCACCGATTATCAGAGAGCCTTCATGGTCGCTGCGAAGCACCGCCTGCGGCTTCGACGACCTGGAAGCGAGAGCGTGTCACCCTTGTTCTTTTTGGTGGAACTGGTGCAGCCGATTTTGGTGAGGGGGCAGGTGGTGGCCGAATTGTGTTTGGAACCCCTGCGGGTGAGTGATGAGGAGTTTGCCAGTTTTGATGACTGTGCCCGGGTGCTGCTAGATGACGGGCTTTCGGCCGTCGAAATGCGTCAGGCGCACCAAATTTTTCATGAAATCTTGGCGGTGCCCCGGGCGGAGGTGCAGGCCTTGGAGACCATGCTGCGGCTGTTTTCGACCCAGTTGAGCGAGTTTGCCGAGAGGATGTTTTTGAATGAAACGGAGTCGGAGCCACCATCGGTTCGCAAGGCTCGTGTGTATATTTTGAATCGCTTGAGCGAGCCTCTTTCGCTGGAAGAAGTGGCCACGGCAGCAGGTTTGAGCGCGTTCCATTTCTGCAAGGTTTTCAAGCGCACGACGGGCATGACGTTCACGGAGTTTGTGAATCATGCGCGCATCGAACAGGCCAAGCGATTGTTGATGAAGCCTCATTCGCGGATCACGGAGATCGCGTATGACGTTGGTTTTCAGTCGCTTTCGCAGTTCAATCGCAGCTTCAGGCGGGTTGCACGAGTGTCACCAACGGAGTTCCGTCAGCATGCGGTGAGGACGGGAAATGGGGAGCGGCCAGCACTGGCGAGTTAGGCGGATTTGGCACGTGCCTCCGGATTTGGCCGGGGGCATTTTGCGGTCGATGACCAATCTTCGCTACGCAGGTGGTTTTTGCATGGCGTTGATCGAGGATTTGTTGAAGAGTAGGGGTCTCAACACAACGCATGAGCGAGACCACCACACCGCAACCGCACCCGCAGGCACCGGAGACAAAGCTGGAAGCCGGGGCCTACGAGGTCATCCGCCAGCGCCTTGAGAAACACGGAGCGGAGTTGCAGAGGCGGCTGGACCTGCTGAATGAGGATCGGAAAAAGGTTTTTGGCGGAATTGAAACGGCGCTGCTTTCGACGTCGCGACTGACGACCGACAACAATTGTGTGCCGCAGGACATGGCGGCAATCGGGCCGAAGCGCTTTTTGTTTGGGTATAATGTTCAGCTTGGGCTGCGCTCCAGCATGAGCGTGGCGGATGTTTTCGCGGTGTATGACTATGATGTGGCGGATCATTCGTTCCACGCGAACAAGAGCGATCCGCTGGGAGACAAAACGTTTCAGGAGGATTTCGAGTATCTGTATCGGTATTACAAAAACTCATCCTTTCTAAAATTTCTGCGGATAGGGGCGCATCTCTACATGGGGATGAAGGTGGGGCGCGAGGTGACCGAGGTGAAGGTTTTCAAGTGGCAGGTGAATGATGAGTCGGGGGAGATCAAGTATCTGGGCAACCGTTTTGATCACGAATTCGTTTTTCCGACGCATCAGGAGTTTGAGTGGAAGCGCGCGCATCGCGACATGTATCGGCACGGGGTGCATCCGCACATCAGCATTGAGGACCGGGTGTTTGTGGAAACGGTGGGCGGGGATCTGACGGTAAAGGTGGATGACAACACGGCGAGCGGCACGGGGATTTACAGCGAGCCGGTGGACAACAAGGACCAGACGCTGGACGACGCGGAGGTTCATTATTCGATCATCGGGAATCTGATTCTGATGAAGGTGCTGCCTTATCAGGAAAAAGTGTGGCGGCATTTGGTGTTTAATCAGCGGACGCGCGAGGTGTATCGTTTGGATAGCATTGCAGAGTCGTGCATTCTTTTGCCGGACGATCACGGGATCATTTTTCCACGCGGTTATGTTTTGCAGACGGGTGAGGTGAAGCTGTTTGAGACGGGGTTGCCGCCGTTGCGTTTTGAGCGACGGATCGTGGCGAAGAATGGTGAGGACACGCTGTTTGTCTTCAATGATTTGGCGACGGGATCGTATCTTTTGCTGGCGTATAACTTGATCGCGCAAGGGGTGGCGACGCCGATTGTTTGTCACGGATTCAGCTTGTTTGCTTCAGGTGAGCTGCTGGTGTTTCAGGGTCATGAGGAGCCACGCAAACATCATGTGGTGCAGGTCTGGCGGACGCCGTTCGTCACGGAAGATGTGCCGGAAACGCAGGCGGATCAGTCGCTGCTTTCGAAAATTGGCAATGCGGACATCGTGCGTTGCATGGCGGAGTGTCGGGGGATTCTGACGCTGTTGGGCAAGGACGATTCGTTTTCGGGGTTGTATGTGGAACTGGTCCGGGTGGCGGGGGACATTGCGGACAGTTATTTTTGGATCGACCGGCCGGAGTCGCAGAACCTGAAGGAAACGTTGATGGAGGTGAAGGGCGCGGCGGAGGCGGCCTTGGGTGAGTTTGAGAAAGTGCGAAGGATGCGCAAGTCGGCGGCGGATCAGACTTCGGCATTGAGTGACGAGGTGCGCAAGACGCTGGGCGTGGCAACGGGAACGGAGCCGGACAACATCAATACCTTTGTAACCTTGCTGGCGACCTTGCGGGAGCAGCGCGGCAAGATCATCGCGTTGCGGGATGTGAGGTATACCGATCTGGCGGCGCTGGCGAAGTTGGACGAAGGCGTGGTGCAGGCGACGGACAAGCTGTCGGAGAAGTGTGTGAATTTCCTGCTGCGAGAGGAGGCATTGACGCCTTACCGGCAGCAGATTGAAGAGCAGCAGAAAGCGGTGCCGGGCTTGCACAAGGTGGCGGATGCGGAGGCGGTGGAAAAGGCGATGTCCCAGACCAGTGGCGAGCTGGAACTGCTCATCAGCATTGTCAGTGGGTTGAAGATCAAGGATGCGACGGAGACGACGCGGATTGTTGAGAACATTTCTTCGTTGTTTGCGCAGTTGAATCAGGTGCGGTCGGTGTTGCGCAATCGTCGTAACGAGCTGGCGAAGGCGGAAGGTTCGGCGGAGTTTCAGGCGCAGTTGAGTTTGTTGAGTCAGTCGGTGTTGAACTACCTTGAGGTATGTGAGACGCCGGAGAAATGCGAGGAATCGCTGACGCGGGTGCTGGTGCAAATTGAGGAACTGGAAGGAAGGTTTGCGGATTTCGAAGAGTTTGCGATCGAGCTGGTGAACAAGCGCGATGAGGTGCAGGGAGCGTTTGAGGCGAAACGGCAGGCGCTGGTGGATGCGCGCAACCGACGTTGTCAGGCGCTGGCTCAGTCGGCGGAGCGGATTCTGACGAGTGTGCGCAACCGGCTGGGGGCGTTCACCAAACCCGAGGAGGTTCATGCGTGGATTGCATCGGATGTGATGGTGGCGAAGCTGCGCGATCTGGTGACCGAGTTGACGAAACTTGGCGACACCGTGCGGGCGGATGATCTCTCTACCAAGCTAAAGACCTTGCAGCAGGATTCGCTGAAGCAGATTCGCGACAAGGCGGAGTTGTTTGTCGATGGCGGCGACTTGATTCAGTTTGGCCGTCACCAGTTTTCGGTGAACCGGCAGCCGCTGGAGTTGACGATCTTGCTCCGCGAGGATGGGCTCGCTTATCATCTGACCGGCACGAGGTTTTTTGAGCCGGTGGTGCATCCTGAGCTGGCGGGGTTGAGGTCAGTTTGGGAGCAGGCGGTGGTGTCGGAAAACGCGGAGGTTTATCGTGGCGAGTATCTGGCGTGGCAAATGGTCAAGTTGATCTCGGAACGTGGTCAGCAGGCGGTGAAGGAGTTTCTTGAAGCGGGCGATGAAGCGCGGCTGACGCAGGTGCGGGACTTCATGCATCAGCGTTACCAGGAAGGATATACCAAGGGCGTGCATGATCATGATGCGGCGTTGCTGGTGGTGCCGTTGCTGGAGATGCGTCGGGCCTTGGGATTGCGTCGGCATGCACCGGCGGCACGTGGACTGGCATTGACGGTTTGGCGTGCCTGGCCGGAGGGCGAGGAGAAGCAGTTGTTTGCAGCGAGGATGCAGGCGCGCGGGAGAATGCGTGTGGCGCTGGGGATGAGTGGCGAGTCGGCGGAGACGGAATTGAGGGAGCGTGTGGCACGGGCGTTGGAAGGAGCGGGGGTGACGGAGGTTTCGCCGGAAGCGGTGGCGGTGTGTTTGGTGGACGAGTTGCAGGGGTTGAGCACGGCGCATCCGCAGTTGCCGTTGACGCGGTCAAACGCGGCGGTGGACTTGTGTCAAAACTTTCGCAAGATGTTGCTGAGTCATCGTGCGGCGACGGCGTTTGATGAGTCGCTGGCGGCGCTGGATGGACAGGCTTGGGAGCAGTTTCAGCAGACGCGGGAGTGGATCAATTCGGTGTGTCCGGGGCATGCCATCGGCGTGGTGATGGAGGCGGCGGCGTTGCTGGCGATGCAGGACAAACCACCGGCGGCATTGCCATTGGAAGCACCGAGCGAGTTCGATTTGAAGGGGTTGACCGGCACGCATGCACGCATGGAAGGCGGCGGGATGAAGCTGGATTATCATGAGTTCACGGCGCGATTGCAGCGTTACGAACGGGAGGTGGTGCCGGCGTTTGAGAGATTCCAGGCGTTGAAGCATGAGCTGTCGGTGAAGCGTCGGCAGGAGTTGCGGTTGGATGAGTTCAAGGCGGCGGTGCTGACCTCGTTTGTGCGCAACCGTTTGATCGATGAGGTGTATCTGCCGATCATCGGGGCGAACCTGGCGAAGCAAATTGGAGCGGCGGGCCGGGATGCGCGCACGGACCGGATGGGTTTGTTGTTGCTGATCTCGCCACCGGGTTATGGCAAGACGACCTTGATGGAGTATGTGGCGAGCCGCCTGGGAATTACTTTGGTGAAGATCAATGGTCCGGCATTGGGTCATGCGGTAACTTCATTGGATCCAACCGAAGCACCGAATGCGGGAGCGCGTGAGGAAGTCGAGAAGTTGAACCTGGCGTTGGAGATGGGCGACAACGTGATGATTTATGTGGATGACATCCAGCACACGCATGCGGAGTTCCTGCAAAAATTCATTTCGTTGTGCGATGGTTCACGCAAGATGGAGGGTGTGTTTAATGGCAAGGCTAGGACTTATGATTTGAGGGGTCGCAAGGTGGCGGTGGTAATGGCGGGCAACCCCTACACGGGAGTGGGGGGTAAGTTTCAGGTGCCGGACATGTTGGCGAACCGGGCGGACACTTATAACTTGGGAGATATCCTTGGCGGGCATGAAGCAGCGTTTAAGGACAGTTACATTGAGAACTGCCTGACGAGTAACTCGGCGCTGTCGAGGCTGGCGGCGCGAAGTCACAAGGATGCGATGACGGTGTTGAAAATTGCGCAGACGGGGAATCGCGAGAATGCTGAATACGAAGCGAGCCACAGCGCGGAAGAGGTGAATGATTGTGTGGCGGTGATGGAGAAATTGCTGGCGGTGAGGGAGGTGATTTTGCGTGTGAACCAGGAGTATATTCGGTCGGCCGCGACGGAGGATGCGTATCGGACGGAACCGCCGTTCAAGTTGCAGGGGTCGTATCGCAACATGAACAAGATCGCGGAGAAGGTGCTGCCGTTAATGACGGACAAGGAAGTGGCGTCGTTGATTGCAGATCACTATCGCGGTGAGTCGCAGACCTTGAGCAAATCGGCGGAAGCGAATTTGTTGAAGTGGAAGGAGCTTAACGGTTTGCTCGATGAGACCGAGAAGGCGCGATGGGAGGAAATCCGCAAGACGTTCAAGCGCAATCTGTTGTCGGGAGGCGCGGGTGAAAATGATCCGGTGTCGCGAATCACGGGGCATTTGGGAGCGTTCAGCGCCGGGTTGGAGAAGATTGAAGCCGCCGTGGTGCGGGCAGCGGAACCGGCGACCTTGGCGGACATCACCGTTGAGCGCTTGCAGAAGATCATCGAAGGGTTGAGGGCCGTGCCGGTGAATGTGGAGATTACGGTCCAGCCAGTCGAGAAGCATGAGGAGGGCGAGCATCCCGTGGATGTGAAGCCGAAGGTGAAGCAGGGGCGGTGAGGTGAGGAGTCGCCAACAAGATCGGATCATCCTACTGAAAATTCGTAGAGCTGGCTAGCGAGCCGTATCCCACGCTCCAATCCGGTCCATTAGCCTGCTTTTCTAGCTCAGGCACAAACCTTACCTGCGGTTATATTCAATAAAATCTAGGTAAAAAATTCGTAATATCTTATTCAATTCAGGATTTTCCTGAAACATTATTAGGGATATTGAGTAACTGTAGACATGCGTCAATTTGCTTTCGCCTTACAGATCCAGGTCGTATTCCCCAGTGCCCGAAAGATTTTGGGTGTAGACGTGAGACCAGTGATTCACCCAGTTCTTGCCAAGCAAAGAGGCAAGCGTGGCGAGCCAAACGAAGATGGCTCTATGAACGGCTGTTCTAAGCTTGGCGCTTTCAGACCTGGGGTGATAAGGAATCCACCTAAAGGTCGCCGGAATCATGAGATTGATTCGCTTTGGATTTCGACGGCATCGTTCGCTGAGACGAGATCGTGAGAACCGCATTCCCTCCATGACCCACACGACATCATCAACAACCTCCCACTTACCCAGCCATCCCCGCAGAGCCATGAACGACGAACTTGAGGAAGAAAAACTCCGCGCTGAGACCCGTCTGATTGACGCCCAAACGGAGAAACTTAAAAAAGAGGTCGCTCCCCGGGATACTCTCACCCGCCTCGGCAGCGGCATTTTGGAGTTCGTCAAGATCACCGGCGCATTGGTCCTCGGTTTTGGCGGCATCGCCACCGCCATCACCGGCTACCAACTCACCGAAGCAAAAAAAGAGCGGCTTGACGCGGAGATTCTCAAAAAGCAGGTCGATTTGGACAAGGTCAGCCAGACCCTCGTCGCACGAGAAACCGAGCAGAAGCAGAATGCCGAAGCCATTCAGCAAACGTTGGTGGCATTGAAGTCGCAAATTCAACAGGCCCCGGAGGGTCCAGACGCCATTCGAAAAATCGATGCCCTTCAGCTCAAAATTGAAGGTGCCCAAAAGGACTGGCTGAGCAAAAAACCCGAATACGACAAAGCCATCAGCCGCATTGAAGCGCCTCTCAAGTAATCCAAGAGGGAAAACCGCAGAAAGCAACCATCATCACCCTCCAACCGCATGAGCCAGCCGCCCAATAATGATGCCCCGCCAGTCGCGAGGGGTGCCGTGCAAACTAAAAAACCTATGAACTACAAAGTGGGCGATTCTGTTCCCGAACTCGGCGTGAAAGTGGCTGAAATCCTTCTGAGCGCCAGAGATGTGTGCATTTTCATTGACGACAGGGGGGATCTGCAATGGCTGTTTGACAAACAGCCATCGAACAGTGCCTGGATCTACCCCCGTGTCGTGGAGTTGGAGGCCCGCTGCAAGTTTTTTCCAAACGCTAGCATCCTGCCACCCCGGTTCATACGCTGGATCAGCGCCTTCACCGAGACTCCCTCCATGGACCACCTGCGCTCCGCCAAGCGGTTTATTGGGCAGGCGATAGTTATTCTGTATACCGGAGGCCTCCGGGCTGAAGTGGAAGCCGCGTTTGCCAGTGCTGAAGCGTTCATCGTGCAGCGGGGGCGCGAAATCAGCCTCGTCTGGCTCTACGCCTCCTTCGGCCTGCTTGCCCTGATTTCGTTCATCACGCTACTGTGCTTAATATTAAGTCTCCACGAAACTCAAACTCATATCGTTCAAAAGGTGCTCACCTGCGCCTTCGCTGGTGGAATTGGGGCCTACATCTCCCGAGCCCTCGCCAGCCGAAGTGAACTGCCTTGCGATGCGAACGCTGGGAAACTTCTCCACTTTCAGGAAGCCATCCTGCGCTGGTCAGTCGGCGTCGTCGCTGGAGGGCTACTCTGTCTCCTTATCGAAGGCAAAATCCTCCTCGGCAGTCTCGGGGCAGATGCCACTGGGTTCCCCGCAATCCTCGCCCTTGCCACCCTTGCCGGCATGAGCGAGCGCTTCCTTCCCACCCTTCTCAACCGCTTCAATGACCGGGTGGCTGATCTTGGGGGAGCTAAACCGCCACCGCCTGATCATGCCACCAAAAAAGCCGCGTTGAACAATGCTACCAATGAATTTCGGAAATTCGAGGATGAGACCCGCGATGCCGCAGACCTTGCCCCCGCCCCGATCTCAGCGCCCAACACCATTGTTCGACAGGGAGGAGCCCGCCGTGCCCTTTGCATTGGCATTGATGAGTATCCTCAACAACAAGACAGGCTCAATGGCTGCGTGAACGACACCAAAAGGTGGGAGCGGTTTTTCAAAGACGTCGGGTTCAAGACTGAACGCTTGCTCAATGCGGAAGCCACCCGGGACGCCATCCTTAAAAGCTTTCGTGCCTTGGTTAGCTCCGCCAAACCCGGCGACATCATCGCTGTCCAATATGCGGGCCATGGGACCCAGGTGAAAGATTTGGATGGCGATGAAGGGAAAGCAGGTGGTCCCAACGAAGAGTGGGATGGCATTGATGAAGCACTGTGCTGCCACGAATTTCGCACCGGAAGCATTGTGCTTGACGATGACTTGAAGGAGATCGCCATCACAATCGCTCCCGGGGCCAACCTCACATTTTTCTTCGACTCCTGCCACTCCGGCTCCGCCACAAGGGCCTCACTCACCGGACCACACGTTCCTGCGGTCCCACCCGGTGCCAAGCCCCGCAACATCATTGCGGACGGCAACTTGAATGCAGCCCACGCGGCTTTTTATAAATCCCTGCCCAAAGAACTTCGCGCCCAGCGCAACGCCAAGCACCGGGGAGGCAATGATCCCTACAAGGATGCCGTGGATATCCTCTTCGCCGCCGCCCTTCCGAAGCAATTTGCCTACGAGATTTCAGGGGGAGGCGTGTTCACCGAAACCGCCATGCAGGTGCTCGCCCAAAGTGGTGAGTTTACTAACGACGGTTTCATGAATGCAGTGCGCCAGGCCTTTCCCCACAGCTTCAGCAACGCCCAGGAGCCCAAACTTTACGCGTCACTTGATCAGAAGCTAAACCCCTTCCTCGGCGGTCTGGGCTGAGTGTCCGTTCCGCTTCCCAACTCATAGCCTCTTCCCGTCATGCCCAATCAAATCACACCCGACCTCGAAAGCCTCCTCGGCAAGAGCATCATCCCTCTTTGCCCGCAGGAATTTCACGACTTCGATGCCAACCATTGCGCCCACTTTGTTGCCCACACCGGCGGCTACCAGTTCGGCTACCTTTGCCATAACATCGCAGGCTCCAACCTCCGCGGCGTGACGGTTCGCGTGCAGGAAATCTTTCCGGAATGTCCTCAAGTCGGCGCTTGGAACAACCTCCCTCAGACCGATGACGACCTCCTCGTGTTCATCACTGCTCGGCGCAACGTAAACCTCGCCAGCAAGACCATCGAGAACGTGCCCAAAAAACACATCGGCATTCTGCGTGACGGGAAAGTCTATCATTACTCCAACACTGAGGAGAAAGTGATCAAACAAACTCCTGCGCAAGTGCTCTCCCGTTTTCGCAGCGCCTACAACGATCCCACGGTGGATTTATTCTTCGGCACGCTCCCTGCCGTCCCACGCGCTGCGGCGGTCCGCAGCATTGCTCGCTCCGGCACCCGATCTCCCTCAGCCGCAACCGCAACGGCCCGTGGGCTGACCCTGAAGCTGATCCGCAACACTTACACTGACACCAGCACCATCGGCGAACTGAGTCTTGATGGACGATTCGAATGCTTCATCCTTGAGGACAAAGTGCGCCCCGAGAAGATCCCCGGCATTACCGCCATCCCTGCCGGCACTTATGAAGTGCGCATCACCCACTCGCCCAAGTTTCAGCGCGACCTGCCCCTGCTCCTCAACGTGCCCAACTTCTCCGGCATCCGCATCCATGTCGGCAACACCGCGCGCGACACCGAAGGCTGCCTGCTGCCGGGCCGCACCAAATCCGTCGACTTCGTTGGCGAAAGTCGTGCCGCCTTCGACTCCCTATTTGCCAAGCTCCGCAAAACTCAGGACGACGGCAAAAAAATCACCATCGAGATCATCGAAGCCGCACAGACCAGAGCCGCCCAAACCCGTTCCGCCGCCCCCTCCGAACTCGCCTACTTCCGTGTCAACACCGATCCCCTGCTCATCCACGCTTCGCCAGACGCAACCGGATTGGACACCGTGGTCGGAACCCTCGACTACGGCCAGATCGTCAGCGCCAACGTTACCAATGCCACCGAGGGAGGCATCACCGTCAAAACGGTAGGTGCCGAAAATGAACTGACCGGCGTGGTGCCAAGCGAATTCCTCGAAGCCCTTCCCGCCCCACCTTCCACCGTCGTGAGACGCGGTAGGAGAGCTGCTGCCACCCGTGGAGAAGCCGCTGTCTCAACCCTTGCCCCGAATTTGTATCGGGTGAAACAGGACGGCACCAACCTCCGCACCGAGGCCGCCGTCCTCACTGCCCAGACCGTCATCGCCTCCCTGCCCGTGGGACATCTCGTTCGTAAGACTGGCGGCTCCAACAAACCTCTCTGGTGGGAGGTAACAACCGTGCTCCACGGCAAAGAACTCAGCGGCTTCATTCACGCCGGCCTGCTCACCGCCGAAGCCGTCGCCGTCACTGACCCGGTCCCCACAAGCGGATCCAACACTAACGTCACCATTAGCGAAAAAGCCCTGCAAATGATCATCCATTTTGAGGGCATGGACCAGCCCTCCAAATGGCCCGGCAACTCCTCGGGAATCTCGCTGGGTCGTGGTTACGACCTTGGCCATGTCTCCGCCGACGAATTCAAAAGCGACTGGGAACCCTATCTCACCGAAGACCAGATCAAGCGTCTGACCAAAGCCATCGGGAAAACAGGTGCCGCCGCCAAGAACATCGCCGCGCAGTTCGCCGACATCACCATCAAACGTGCCGATGCGGACGCGGTCTTCACCAAAGCCACGCTTCCCAAGTTCAAGGCCACGACTGGCAAAGCGTTCCCTCGCATGATCACGCTGCATCCAGACGTGCAAGGGGCGCTCGTCTCCCTCGTCTTCAACCGCGGAGCCGCCATGCAAGGCGACCGCCGCCGCGAGATGCGCGAAGTGCGCGACACCGTGGCCTCCACCTCCCTGCCGAATGACATCAAGCTCCAGAGCATCGCCGCCAGCATTCGTTCCATGAAACGCCTCTGGCCCGACACCCTCGGCCTCAGACGACGCCGCGACGCCGAAGCCCAGCTCGTGGAAGAAGCGATTTGAACCACCACTAACATCCTCAACCAACTACTCCTATGGCCAAAAAAGCAGCAAAAAAAGCAGCAAAAAAGGCAGCAAAAAAGGCAGCAAAAAAGGCAGCCAAAAAAGTGACCGGGTCAGCACCAGCGGATTGGACCATCCTGGTTTACATGGCAGGCGACAATGATCTGGATTCCTTCGGTGGTAGCGACGTATGGGAGATGAAGCAGGTTGGCTCCAGCGACCAGTTGAATCTGATCGTGCAACGAGACACGACACAAAAGGAGAAAGCCGCCTGCCGCTACCGTTTGCGAAAAGGCACTTCTCTGCAGGAGGATGTGGTGGAGAACCTTGGCATCATCAACACCGGAGATCCTGAAGTTTTAAGAAGTTTCCTTAAGTGGGGAATTCAAAAATATCCCGCCAAACGGCTCATGGTGGTGTTGTGGAATCATGGCTCGGGTTGGGATGACACGGACATTTACGCCGAAGCACGCAGGCGTCGTTTGATCCCTGCGTTGGTCGCCGTGGCGGATGAAGATGTGACAGCCCGACGCGCGAGTTTCACGGTGAGGCGCGGAACTTCTGCGAGTCGGAACCGGGGATCTTTTTTTCTCTCCAAAGCAGCTTTTCAGTTTGAGGGCGTTGGCGCCCAGCGCCGTGCGATCGCCTTTGACGACGGTGCACAGGACTTTCTGGACAGCGTCGAGATGAAGGAGGTGCTCCATGAGGTAAGCAACTCCATCGGTCGCAAATTTGATGTGATTGGCATGGACGCCTGCTTGATGAGCATGGTGGAAGTCGGCATGCAGGTCAGGGATGCCGCCGAAGTTTTCTGCGGCTCGCAGGAACTGGAACCAGCAGACGGCTGGCCCTATCAGAAGATTCTCGCGGCCCTCGAAAAAAATCCCGCGATGGATGGCCATGCATTGTGCCAAACCATTGTGACCGAGTTTGTGAGATCCTATGCCAGTGATGAACTGGTGACACAGTCCGCTTTCGATCTGGGCAAACTCACTGCCGTGCAAACGGCAACTCATGCGCTCGGGGATTTCCTTGCGAGGGGATACAACAGAGACGATGCAGACCTGATCAGCGCGGTAGAAGGCATCTGCCGACGTGTGCAGCGGTATGACGATGGACCGAATGGCAAAGCGCAGTATGCCGACTTGAGCGATTTGGTCATACGCCTTGCCAAAAGATATCCGCCTTGTGAGGCATTGGCAAAAGCGGTCGAGGAAGCAGTCGCAGACTGCGTGTTTTGTAATGCGGCACCGAATCCATCAGTAGCCAATTCACACGGTCTCTCAGTCTACCTTCCTCACGGCAAAGTCTCGGAGTTGTATGTGACTCTGGACTTTGCTCAAGGAGGCTGGGCCAAGTTTCTCAACGCAAGAGCCAAGTAACAACCCCGATTCGTCATGGCCAAAAAGAAGTCTTCAAAATCGAAGCCAACCGCTTCCCGCCCTGCGCAGCCCTATCAGGTGGTGCTGCGTGAGCCTGGCGGGACAACCCTCACCGCCACCGTGGTGGATCGAGTCCTTTATCCTCGAGCCCTGGCTTGGAACCGGTTGCTTGCCTCGGACAAAGGGCGGCAGGACAACCAACAGGAAGAAGTGGTTTCATGGCGTGCCCATGCTCACAAAGCCATCCTCGATCTTGCCAGCTCTGGCCTGGTGACCCAATCCCAAGTGGAGAAGTTCATTTCGGCGGCCGCCACCAGCGGCATCGTGGAGGTGACGATTCCGTGGGAGACGGAGAACAAGGGATGGGCGGCGCGAATCTTTCCGTGGGAAGAGTTGTTGGCCCTGGCGACCAAGGAAGAACGCATCAAAAACAAGATCAAGCATTTTACCGTGGTCCGGGTGCTTGGCGGCGTTCCCAGGAAAACTCCGACCAATCACGGTGCGCTTTTTGCCGTGACCAATGCAGCAGACGCATTGGGCTTCGACTACCATACGGAATACGCGGCGATCAAGGCGGCTTTGAGCTTGCAGATACCCATCAAGAAGGTGGATGCGCTTAGCGAGTTAAGCACCACCAGGTGTCGGTTGCTTCATCTGGTGTCGGATTACCATGAAGACGAAGAAAGCGGGGGTTCAGGGGGAGAACCGGCCAAAGTGGAACCCGTCCAACAGAACCCCATGCGGGTGGCCGAAGCCCTTGCTCAAACCGGAGCCGAAATGATTGTTTACAGCGCCTGCTACACCGGCAGGAGACTCGCTCCTCTGACAGTAGCCCACGGGGTTAAATATGCGCTTGGATTTCATGGCATGGTGGTGGACACCGCCATTCCCGTTTTCTTCGGTGCATTTTATAAGGTATGGGAAAAGTCGCAAAATGTTCTCGACGCCTTTCGCGCGGGTCTCGCCGCGAATGATTTGTTACAAAGACCCGATGATCTGGGGGTAATCACTCTGTGGTCATCAGTGAGCTTGATTGCCACGACAACCGCCCCGCCCCGCCCGACTTCCCGACAGGTCTCCGCCAGCACCATCCCCACGTCGACCGCCACCGCAAAGTCTATTCCGAAGGCCGATTTGCTTAAAGCCCTTCCCGTGACCTGCGCGTTGGAGGAGACCTTCAATTACTCCTTGCTCCACAACAGCCGGGGCGGTTTGTTCAAAACCTTTGCGATCACCAAAATCAGGGCCGGGGAGATTCCTCCGCTGGAAGTGATCATCAGCCTCGACACGGGCATGGACAGACCCGCGGAATGCCGATTTTATGCCACCCTGCCAGTCGAAGCCGATCGCCAGCAGGACCTGGCATCGCAAGTGATGTTGCCGCTCGGCGGGCAAATGTTGAGGCAACGCGGAGAGTCTCTGCTTGGCACCCTGCAAATCACCATCTTCTGCGGAACCACGCGAATTTTTCATCGATTGCAATCGATCATCCTTCTGCCTTGTGACGAATGGCGGGACGATGAAACGGGCAGACACCTGTTGCCCTCTTTTGTCTTCCCGAGAGATCCTGCAGTCCGGGAGGTGATCACCACCGCCCAACCTTTTTTAAGGGCACTCAGCGATCACCCCCATGCGGGATTCGATGGATACCAGTCCAGCTTTCATCCGAGCACTTCGCGTGCGGTGGTCATGCAAACGCGTGCTTTCTGGTCGGCGATGCAGCTGGCGTTGCGGCTGGATTACGTTAATCCTCCACCCACCTACATCCGTCGTTCGCAGCGCCTGCGCACGCCTGAAGAAATCCTCCGCGCCAGACGTGGCACCTGCATTGAGCTGGCACTTTTTCTCGCGGCTTGCTGGGAACATGTCGGCATTCATTCCGTGGTGTTCCTCACCAAAAATCATGCTTTCGCCGGCTGCTGGCTGGAGGAACAGGCGAGAAGGAAGTTTCTCACCGGTTTGGATGGATTAATCGCACATGCTTCTTTTGCGGGAGGTCTTCCCGCTGCAAAGACCGACATCGGTGGGGTTCAAAGCAAAATCAAAGAACCCTGGATGTTTGCGGAAGATTACCACCTCACCTTGATTCGGGAAGCCATCGAACAGGGATCGTTGCTGCCACTGGAAACCACCTTCATTCCCAAGCAGCGTTCCTACACGGATGCCGTCATTGATGCGGAGAACGCGCTGATCGAGCTGACACCAGAAAACTTCGACGGCATGCTGGACGTGCAAACCGCCCGCGAAAAGGGCGTCACTCCCCTGGCCATCATTTACCAGGGAATCGTTGCCTGATGAATCCCCAGCATCCATGAGCAGAATCATTGTTTTTAACGCAGATGACTGGGGGCTCTCTGAACCCATTCATGAAGCGATCACACAGCTGCATGAAAAAAATGCGATTGATGCGGCAGGCATCATGATGGGTCAGCGATACACCCAACAAGCCGTGAACTATGCCAGAGCGAATCCCAGCCTGCGGGTGGGGCTGCACCTTTTTGCTTCGGATCGGGACTGTGCACCATGCAGCAGGCCAGCCTGGCCGCGTCTCTGGCCCGAGGACATTTTGATCAACACCACGTTGTTCTTGCCCCATATCCAGGAGATCGCACTCGCAGAAGTGAATGCACAATTGCAAGCCTACAAAGAAACCGGGCTGCCCCTCCATTTCATCAACAGCCATTATCATTTTCATGCAAACCACCAGTTCCTTGAGCTGTTCGCTGAACAACTTGAGCACCAGTTCCCGGATTTCAAGGGATGGTTGAGATTGGGTGAAACCCGTCTTTTCCCCTTCGCCGCGCCTGACCCGGTGATTGCCACGCGCGACTGGTTGGTGGACTTGATGGAGAGCCGCATCTTCAAACAGAATTGGAGCGGATGGCACAATGACACGCTCTGGGGTCTCGACTCCACCTTTGAAAATGACGCATCCACCATTGCCGCCGCCATTGCAAAATTGGGCAGTGGTTTCCACGAATTTTTCTTCCACCCCGGACGCGGAAGAAAGCTCACCGACTCAAGCACTGATCAGACAGCATTGCTTGAGTTGGTCGATCTCGTTCCTCAAATCCAGCGTCGTGTCAGCGCCCTGGTCTTTCCTTGAAATTTCAGTCTTCAGTGTCGTCAACTCAACCAGCCAAACATCATGCCCACTCAGCCAACTCTTGCCGCCAGGGTGCTCTCGCCCATTCGCACCGTCATCCAGCGCATCCTCCCGGAATTCGCTGGGGAACTCCTTGGTTCCCCCGAAATCCGCGAGAAAATCGTTCTCGCGGCTGATGCCACGTTGATCAACGAATTTCCAGCGGCGAGGGCGCTTCCAGGTGAATTGCGGAGGAGAATCATTGCAAGGATTCTGGATTCCATTCTCGGCGAGCCGGACACACGTTCGCTCACCCGGGCCACTCCAACCAAGGCGGCGTTGGAGGCATTGCCATTGTCGAAAGAGGAGCTTGCTCAATTGGAAATATCCGCTCCGGGTAACAGCGTCAGGGGATTTTTAATCGACGGCCACGGCGACAATGAAGATGAAGTGGCCTCCGCAGTGAAAGATCTGCTCGGCGAAAAATGGCAAATCACCCGCCTCGATCCTCATTTGAACTGTTATCGGGCAACCAACCCCAATGTGATATTGTCCGTTCCCGAGGCATGGTCGCTTAGCCATCAATTGGATGAGACGAAAGCCATAGAAAATGCGGAACCTGACATCGAGTGGATTCCGGCCCCTCCGGAGATTGGTGGAGAAACACCGGATTTCCGTTCTACCGTCAGAAGCTCCGCCGGGGCAGATTCCCACCTTTCATGTTCAACTCAAATCTCCTGGCACCTGAACCTCATCAATGCGCCAGCCGCTTGGGCATTCTCGAAGCAATCGGGCAAACCGGCCCATGGCAAGGGCGTTACCATCGGGCAGTTGGACACAGGGATTACCTATCATGCGGAACTTCCAATCAACAACCAACACATCCTGCTCAACAAGGGGCGCAATCTCTATGATCCGCAACATCCTGTCGTCGGCAACAAGCCGCTTGATCCGATGATTCAGGGCAAATTCCTGAATCCCGGACACGGCACCTCCACCATCAGCATTCTGACCGGCCACAAGAAACTCAGTGGCTCCGCGCGAGATGCAAAAATCATTCCTTTCCGGATCAATCCATCCGTGGTGCATTTTGAACCCGTGAGGATTGCAGAAGGCATCCGGCATGCTCATGAAGCAGGGTGTGATGTGATCACCATGAGCATGGGTGGCCCGCCATCCAAGACAAAGTATCTCGACCAAGTCGTGGCACGTGCGGCGGAGGATGGGGTGATCATTTGTTGTGCGGCAGGCAACCAGATTGGATCGAACAATGTGACCCCACTTGTCGTATGGCCTGCGGCTCTTGATCAGGTGATCGCGGTGGCGGGATGCAATTGCCAGGAAGAGATCTGGAGCGGCTCTTCACGCGGCCCGGAGGTCAACATCACGGCACCCGCCCAAAGTATATGGAGGGCTGCTGCGGTCACGGGTTCACTGACTCCTGCCAATCCCCCGCCAGACGGCGTCATTCGTGGGGACGGAACATCATTCGCCACGCCGACCGTGGCTGGACTCGCCGCCTGCTGGCTCGCCCATCACGGCGGGCGCAAAGCATTGACCAAGCACTATGGCGCAGCTAGTTACGTGCCCCAAGCCTTTGCCAAACTGCTTGAGACCGTGGCCTATCGCCGTCCTCCAGGATGGAATACCAAGTTGATGGGGCCCGGTATTCTTGATGCCAAAAAACTCCTTGAGGCACCTCTTCCAGCAAAAGGCGTCTTGGGCTGGAAAAAGAAAAAACATGCTTGGGCCGGTTCCTTCGTGGGCGGCGTGTTTCAGCTGGTTAACTCGCGTGCGTCTGTCCGCAGTGGGCCGCCCTCCCCACGGGCTCGAGCCGGGGCAACTTCCGGGGCTTCACCCGCCGGGCTGCACGGGGAGCTGGCCTACCTGCTCTTTGATCGTCCTGTGCTGGCCAAACTGTTGAACCCTGAATTGGAATTGGAAGCCAGTGATTCCCCAGCGCCCACGACGCGCCGGTCTGGTGCATCAGCTTCCACCCGGACGACCGCAGTCAATGCCCGTGCTCATGAAGAGTGTTTGGAGGATGCCGCATTGCTCCTGCGTTCCTGCGCCTCCCGGCAGCTGACCGATGCCTTGTCCTAATTGCACCATCCGAAAGCCGGGTGCTTTCAGCCATCATAAGGGAAGAAAGCACCCGTCGGTTGCCAGGCTGGCTTTTGGTGGGGCGAGCTGAAGTCAGCATTTGGTTTCGCTAAGGCACCAAAATGGAGGCGGTGGCGGGTAATGCGCCTTCACCCGCATCATTGAAGGCGGTGATGGTGATCTGCACGTTCGCGCCGCTGGGGAGGGCGGTGAGGGTGTATTCGCTTTCAATGACGGCGTTGGCGACCTGCACGGGGGCGGGATCGGTGCCGGAGATCTGTTTGAAGACGCGGTAGCGGGCGGCGCGGCGGGCGTCTTCCCAATCGGCGTAAACCATGCCGGCGCTGCCGGGAGTGAGGACGAGGTCGTCGATGGGGCCGGGTTGTTGTCCGTCGGCGGGGCGGTCGAAACCAAAGGCATACCAGAGCGGATCGTCGGGAGTGAGGAGTTGGGAGAGTTCGGCAAGGAGACCACTCATGCGTTTATAAAGAGTTTTTTG
This sequence comes from Phragmitibacter flavus, assembly GCF_005780165.1. Classification (NCBI taxonomy): domain Bacteria; kingdom Pseudomonadati; phylum Verrucomicrobiota; class Verrucomicrobiia; order Verrucomicrobiales; family Verrucomicrobiaceae; genus Phragmitibacter; species Phragmitibacter flavus. The sequence goes on from NZ_VAUV01000014.1 coordinate 91,409, forward strand.
GGCACTGTCCCTTTCCGCCTTGGCGTTGCCCATGGCGGCGAGGCTGGCATTGGCAGCGCTGCGGGCACCAGACAGGGCGGCGATTTGCGCTTGGGCGAGGGCGGCGGTGATGTTGAGCGGGGCATTCTCGTGGGTGGGATTGGCAGTGAAATAATCGCGCAACTGGCCGAGGAGAGGCAGGGGATTATCAGGGATGGCGAGAGAGCCGCTGACGAAACCAGCGGCCTGCCACTGGCTGTTCCACTGGGTGCCGAGGTGGGGTTTGAGGATGTTGACGGCGGTGGTGGCGAAGGCCCGCGCGTTGCGTTCGGCCTGGTTTTTGAGGAGGGTTTTGGCGGGTTTCGCGGATTTGGCGGCGGTAAAGATGCCTTGTTTGCCGGGAACGGGCGGGACGGCCGTGGGATCGCCGATGAGGTTGATGAAGTCGGTGCGAATTTTTGCTTCGGTGTTTTGGGAGAGGCTGATGGCAGCGCCGTGGGTTTGGGCACCGTCGGCGGCATCTTGGGCGAGGGAGACGATGTCGTCGTAGGAATCGGGAATTTCGTTGGAGGCCATGATATTTTGTATTTGTTTTTATGCATGAGATACCCCTTGGGCCTTCCCATGCATGGCCGCATCACCAGACAAAGTGGGCGGTATTGGGGAGGGTTTCGGGGGTTGTTAGGTGGCAGGGAAAGGAATTTTCACGTGCCGGTTTTTGCTTAAGCACTAGGTGGACCAGGATGCAAATGTGCTTGCTGATACCAGACGCGCAGAATTTGACGGCATAGGATTTTATCTTGATAAAGGATTCGATAAATTGTCAGAACCTCTTGAAATATGGACTCTGGGCTGTCGGATGATTGGAGGTCCGATCAATCCAGGATGAAGAAGCCCAACCGGCTCATCCAACGGCGGGTAACGTCGTAAATTGAATTCAAGCTTCCATCCCCGCCGTGGATGGCCTAGACTTTTTCCTAGACACGTTTTTTCCGTCCTTTAACACTACGCCAAGCGCGCATGAGAGGCTACCATTCCGAAACGAATACTTGGGATTCTCCGCCCACGTTGGATGAGATCTTCCAGATTGAGGAGCCTTCAACTCTTGCAGAGGAACTCGGCTACTTCATCCTCTATAAGTTCTCCATCGCCCGTCAGAAGCTCACACCGGCGGAAGACCTGTTCCTAAAGCTTCATCACATGCTTGCGGAGATTTGGGGCCAGGGATTCTTCGACCTTTTCTACCAGCAGTATTCGCTTTCGGACTGCGTCCGGGTCGAACAAGCACTTCGTGAAATGGGCCTTCGAACTTTGGCCGACCTGTTTGTCGAGGCCAAGGCTATCTACTTGCGCCACATGCCCGATCCTTTCTCCCTTGGCAACGCCGGGCCCGACGGTGATCGATTTGACGAGATCGCAAAGCAGTTTACGGCCGCCGGAAGCGAGATTTTCCAGCTTCCCCTTCATCTCGGACCATATGCGCGACAGCATCAACACGAATTCCGACCAATCGCCTAATCATGCGCTGTGGAGTGCTGCGGCTTGCCGCAGCAGTTTCGGAACCGGCCTGCCGGTTTTGATCGAGGCGGGATCGCGACTCGCGCTGCGGCGCAGCAGGCTGCGCTCCCTACAGCTGCGGCGGGCCGCAGCAGTCCAGGACGACTTCGTCGTGGGGGAAGACTTGAATTGAGTTTGTCGGATCGATTAGGCGGTCAGGAAAACTTAGCTGGCTTCGACATGGATGAGGTTTGGGGTGGACTCGGTAGTGGGTTTGGTTTTCTTCACGCCGAGCTTTTCCAGGACGACGTAGAAGATGGGGGTGAGGAACAGGCCGAAGATGGTGACGCCGATCATGCCGGCGAAGACGGCGACGCCCATGGCTTGGCGCATTTCGGCGCCGGCTCCGGAGGCGATCACTAAGGGGAAGACGCCGGCGATGAAGGCGATGCTGGTCATGAGGATGGGACGGAGTCGGAGACGGCTGGCTTCCAGGGCGGATTCGACGATGCCTTTGCCTTCTTCGCGGAGTTTGACGGCGAATTCGACGATGAGGATGGCGTTTTTGGCGGCGAGGCCGATCAAGACGATGAGGCCGATCTGGGTGAAGATGTTGTTGTCGCCATCGGTGAGCCAGACGCCGACCATGGCGGAGAGGAGGGCCATGGGGACGATCAACAGGACGGCGAAGGGAAGGCGGAAGCTTTCGTATTGGGCGGCGAGGACGAGGAAGACCAAGAGGATGCTGATGGGGAAGATGAGCATGCCGGTGTTGCCGACGAGGATCTTTTGATAGGTGAGTTCGGTCCAGTCGAGCACCATGCCTTTGGGGAGGGTTTCGGCGGCGAGTTTTTCCATGATGGCTTCGGCCTCGCCGGAGCTGTAGCCGGGGGCGGGCATGCCGTTAATCTCGGCGGCGCGGTAGCCGTTGTAACGCATGGCGCGGTCGGGTCCGTAGGTTTCGTTGACGCTCATGAGGGAACCGAGGGGGACCATTTCGCCGTTTTGGTTGCGGGTTTTTAAGCGGGTGATGTCGGCGGCTCCGGTGCGGAATTCGGCGTCGGCCTGGGCGATGACTTGATAGGTGCGGCCGAAGCGGTTGAAGTCGTTGACGTAAAGGGAGCCGAGGTTGATTTGCATGGTCTCGAAGATGTTGGCCAAGGGGATGCCTTGTTGTTTGGCTTTGGCTCGGTCGACTTCGGCTTCGAGCTGGGGGTTGTTGACGGTGTAGCTGGTGAAGAGGCCAGCGAGTCCGGGGGTTTGGTTGGCTTTGGCGATGAGGGCCTGGGTGGCGGTGTAGAGTTCGTCGTATCCGAGATCGGCGCGGTCGGAGACGTAGAATTTGAAGCCGCCGGTGGTGCCGAGTCCGTTGACGGGGGGCGGGGTGAAGATGGCGATGAAGGCGTCCTGGACGTCGCCGAATTCGGCTTGCAGTTGTTGGGCGATGGCGGTGCCGGAGAGTTCGGGGGTGTGGCGTTCTTCGAAGGGTTTGAGGGTGGTGAAGGCGATGCCGGAGTTGGGGCTGTTGGTGAAGCCGTTGATGGAGAGGCCGGGGAAGGCGATGACGTCGGCGACGCCGGGGTGTTTCATGGCGATCTCGCTCATGCGGCGGATGACGGCGTCGGTGCGTTCGATGGAGGCACCTTCAGGGAGTTGGGCGAAGGCGATGAGGTATTGTTTGTCCTGGGCGGGGACGAATCCGGCTGGGACGGCGCTGAAGGATTTCCAGGTGAGGAAAAGGAGGCCGCCGTAGACGAGGAGGCCGATGGCGCTGACGCGGATGAGGCGGGCGACGCCGTTGGAGTATTGATGGGAGGCCCATTCGAAGAAGCGGTTGAAGGGTCGGAAGAACCAGCCAAAGGTTTTGTCCATGGCGCGTGAGAGCCAGTCCTTGGGGGCGTGGTGATCTTTGAGAAGGAGGGCGCTGAGGGCGGGGGAGAGGGTGAGGGAGTTGATCGCGGAGATGATGGTGGAGATGGCGATGGTGATGGCGAACTGTTTATAAAATTGTCCGCTGAGGCCGGGGATGAAGGCGGTGGGGATGAAGACGGCGGAGAGGACGAGCGCGGTGGCGACGATGGGGCCGGTGACTTCGCGCATGGCGATTTTGGTGGCTTCGACGGGGGAGTGGCCGAGGGCGATGTTGCGTTCGACGTTTTCGACCACGACGATGGCGTCATCGACGACGATGCCGATGGCGAGGACGAGTCCGAAGAGCGAGAGGGCGTTGATGGAGAAGCCGAGGGCGCTCATGATGGCGAAGGTGCCGATCAATGAGACGGGGACGGCGGCGAGGGGGATGATGGAGGCGCGCCAGGTTTGCAGGAAGATGAGGACGACAAGAACGACGAGGGCGACGGCTTCGAGGAGGGTGTGGACGACGGCTTTGATGGAGTGGCGGACGAAGACGGTGGGATCGTAAGCGAAGGCGTAGTCGAGGCCTTCGGGGAAGTCTTTTTTGAGGACGGCCATGGTTTCGCGGACCTGGCTGGAGAGTTCGAGGGAGTTGGTGCCGGGGAGTTGGAAGACGGGCAGGCCGACGGAGGCTTTGTTGTTGAGGAGGGAACGGAGGGCGTATTCGGAGGCGGCGAGTTCGACGCGGGCGATGTCGCGGAGGAGGACGCGTTCGCCGCGGGTGCCGATTTTGATGACGATGTTTTCGAATTCTTCTTCGGTGATGAGGCGGCCTTTGGTGTTGATGAGGAGTTCGGTTTCGGCGGCGTTGGGATTGGGTTGCTGGCCGACGGAGCCGGCGGCGACCTGCACGTTTTGTTCGCGGATGGCGGCGACGACGTCGGAGGCGGTGAGGTTGCGTGAGGCGACTTTGTTGGGGTCGAGCCAGATGCGCATGGCGTAGTCGCCGGAGCCGAACAGTTGGACCTGGCCGACGCCGGGGAGGCGGGCGAGGACGTCGCGCACTTGCAGGGTGGCGTAGTTGCGGACGAAGACGTCATCATAGCGTCCATCGGGGGAGAAGAGGTGGACAACGAGGGTCATGTCCGGCGAACTTTTGAGGGTGTTGACGCCGATGCGGCGGACTTCTTCTGGGAGTTTAGGTTCGGCCTGGGCGACGCGATTTTGCACCTGGACCTGGGCTTTGTCGGGGTCGGTGCCGAGCTTGAAGGTGATGGTGAGGGTCATCACGCCATCGGTGGTGGCTTGGGAGAACATGTAGAGGGAGTTCTCGACGCCGGTGATGGCTTGTTCGAGGGGGGTGGAGACGGTTTCGGCGATGGTTTTGGGGTTGGCACCGGGGTAGCGGGCGGTGACGACGACGGTGGGGGGGACGACTTCGGGGTATTCGCTGACGGGGAGGAGCCAGAGGGCGATGCCGCCGATGAGCAGGGTGATGATGGAGAGGACGCCAGCGAAGATGGGGCGTTTGATGAAGAAGTCGGAGAAGTTCATGGCGGTGGATGGGAGGGGATGTGGCACAGGCATTTTGCCTGTGGGTGGGACAGGCTTGCAGCCTGTAGGGATGGGCCGGGTGGGGATTTTGGGAAGGGAGGGGACGTGGAGACGTTCGGGACAAGCAAAATGCCTGTCTCACCCACAGGCTGAAAGCCTGTGTCACGTCTTACAGGTTGGAGGCTTGTGTGACGGCGACGGAGTCGATGGTCTCGGGGGTGACGGTCATGCCGGCGCTGACGCGTTGGAGACCGTTGATGATGATGCGGTCGGCGGGGGTGAGGCCGTCGCGGATGATGCGTTTGCCGTTGACGATGGGGCCGAGTTTGACGGTGCGATAAGCGACGGTGTTGGTGTCGTTGACGGTGAGGACGAATTTCTGGCTTTGGTTGGTGCCGATGGCGCGTTCGTTGACGAGGAGTTTGGGTTCGGCGCTGCTGATGGGGAGCATGACGCGGGCGGCGAGGCCGGGGACGAGTTTGCCGTCGGGATTGGGGAAGACCATGCGCAGGACGAGGCTGCCGGTGGCGGGATCGAGGCGGTTGTCGGAGGATTCGATGCGGCCGTGATGGGGGTAGTCGGTTTCGCCGGTGAGCTGCATGGTGACGGGGATGGCGGCTTTGTTGGTGTTGTCTTTGGCGCGGTTGATCTGGTTGAAGGTGAGCAGGGTGGCTTCGTCGACATCGGCGTAGACGTAGACGTCACCGTTGGAGACGATGGTGGTGAGCAGGGTGGCGGAGCCGGGGGCGCCGGAGATCAGGTTGCCGGAGGTGACGTAGGCACGGTTGATGCGGCCGCTGATGGGGGCGCGGACCTGGGTGTGTTCAAGGTCGAGCTGGGCGGTGGCGAGACTGGCTTCGGCGGCGAGGAGTTCGGCGCGGGTTTCGTCGAGAAGCGAGGTGCGGGTTTCGGCTTCTTCGACGGAGATGGCGCGGTTTTTGAGGAGTTCGTTGGAGCGTTGGGCGTCGCGTTCGGCGATGCGGACGCGGACTTTGGCGCGGTTGACGGTGGATTGGGCGAGGTCGAAGGCGGCCTGATACCAGCGGGGGTCGATGGTGAAGAGGAGGTCGCCTTGTTGGACGTCTTGTCCGGGGTGCAGGTTGACGGATTGGATGTGGCCGGAGACGCGGGGGCGGACTTCGACGGTTTCGATGGCATCGACACGACCGAGGAGTTCGCGGTGTTCGACCACGTTTTGTTGTTCGACCTGGGCGACGGTGACCTTGGGGGCGGGAGATGCAGCGGCGGCAGCGGTGGCAGCGGTGGCAGCGGGTTCGCCGTTGCTGGCTCGGGCCTGGAGGATGAGGACGGCGGCGACGAGGAGCGAGAGCACCAGGACGATGCGGAGAGATGTTTTGGTTTTCATGGTGGTGATGGGTGTGCTGCGTCCGCAATTGAAGATTGGGAGCGGATGGTTTGGGACGCGACGCAGCGCATCCCTACCGGATTTTTTTGATTGTGGATCAGGCCAGGCCGCCGTTGACGTTGAGGAGCTCGCCGGTGATCCAGCCGGCGTCGTCGGAGGCGATGAAGGTGACGACTTTGGCGATGTCATCGGGCTGGCCGATGCGGCCGAGCAGGGTGGTGGCGACGACGTTCTTTTCCATGTCCGATCCGATAACGCCGGCGGTGTGGGTGCCTTCGGTTTCAACCATGCCGGGGTTGACGGAATTGACGCGAATCTTCCGGGCTCCGAGTTCTTTGGAGAGGACGGAGGTGATCACGTCCACGGCGGCTTTGGTGCCGGTGTAAACGGCGGTGGTGGCAAATTTGACGCTGGTGATGGTGGAGCCGATGTTGATGACGCTGCCGCCGGTTTCAGGGAAGTGTTTCACGGCTTCCTGAGTGGTGAGCAGCAGGCCGAGCACGTTGACGTCGAACTGGCGATGGAAGTGTTCGGGGGTGATGTCTTCCAAGGGGCCGAACTCGTAGACGCCGGCGTTGTTGACGAGAATGTCGATTTTACCGAAGGCGGCGACGGTTTCCGCGACGAGGCGGGTGATGTCTTCGGGTTTGGCGAGGTCGCCCTGGACGGCGACGGCTTTGCCTCCGGCGGCGGTGATTTCGGCGACGACTTGATCGGCCCCGGTTTTGCTGGAGGCGTAGTTGACGGCGACGGATGCTCCAGCGGCGGCGAGGTGCTTGGCGATGGCGGCTCCAATGCCTTTGGAGGCTCCGGTGACGAGGGCGACTTTGTTGATGAGGTTATCGGTTTTCATGGTGTTAGTTTGGATGAGTTACGGGTGTAGTTGACTGTATAGTAAACAAAAAGCTGCGAAAAAAAGGCGGGAGCCTGCCTAATGAGTGGACTCAAGGCGCTTGGCACCGAGCATGTCCATGGCGGTGTCGGGAAGGGTGCGGAGGAAGTCGAGGTCGTTGTGGATGCGCGCTTGAGTAAGGCTGCCTTCGATGAAAGCGAAGAGGGATTTTGCCTTGAGCGCGGCGTCGCCGGGAGGGAGGGTGCCTTCGGCTTGGGCGTCACGGATGGCGGACTCGTAATACCGGACCTGGCGCTGGAGGAGTTCCTTCACCTTGGTGGCAATGGCTTCATCCTGGGTGCTGACTTCGGAACCGAGGGAGAAACAGGGGCAGCCGAGTATTTGACCGTGTTCTTTCTGGATCTCCACCTGGGAATCGTAGACGGATTGAAGGGCGGCGCGGATGCGCTCAAGGGGAGGGTTGGAGGCAGAGAACAGATTGTCCAACTTGGTTTTGCCGCTTTGCTGCCAGTCTTCCTCAAGGGCGGCCACGGCGAGGGTGGACTTCGAGTCGAAGAAATAATAGAAGCTGCCTTTTTTGACGCCGGCCTTTTCGCAGATGTTGTCGATGGTGACGACGCCGTAGCTGCGTTCCCAGATAAGATCCAGCGCCGCCTTTAAAAGGCGTTCTTTTGCGTCGCTGGTGCGTCCCATGAATGGACTTATAGTTTACTAGTTGGTAAACTACAAGCGGAAATTACAATTTTCTTGAGGTCGTGATTTCGAGCAACGAAACCGGAAGTTGCGTGCGTCGATGGATTCCTTCAAGGTGGTGATATGCAGAATTTTGTGGAACAACTTCGGAATGGGCAGGACTTGGATGCCGGGCAGGTGCATGAGGCGACGGGATTTTTGCTGGACCCCGAGGCAGCGTCGGAGGACAAGGCCGCGTTTTTGAAGGCGCTGGCGGTGAAGGGGGAGACGGCGGGGGAGATCTCGGCTTTTGTTAAGGAATTTTTGCAGCATGCGGTGGTGCCGGGGATTGATCCGAAGTCATTGGACGGTCCGATGCTGGATGTGGTGGGCACGGGTGGGGACAAGCTGAATCTGTTTAATGTGTCGAGCACGGCGATGTTCATCCTGGCGGCGGGCGGGGTGTGTATTGTGAAGCATGGGAATCGCGGCATCACCAGCAAGAGCGGGGGCGCGGATGTGCTGGAGGCGTTGGGGGTGAAGATTGATCTGCCTCCGGCGGAACTGGCGCGGTGCGTGCGCGAGGTGGGACTGGGTTTTGTGTTTGCGCCGTCGTATCATCCGGCATTCAAGAGTGTGGTGGCGGCGAGAAAGATTTTGGCGGGGGAAGGGCAGCGCAGCATTTTTAATTTGCTGGGTCCGTTGTTGAATCCGGCGCGTCCGCCGTATCAGCTCTTGGGGGTTTTTGATGAGCGCTTGGTGCCGATGTTTGCGGAGATCTTGAAGGATTTGGGAAGGGAGTCGGCCTGGGTGGTGCATGGCACGACGGCGGATGGTCGGGGCATGGATGAACTTAGCACGCTGGGAAAAAACAAGGTGGCGAAGTATTCAGCGGCGGGGATCGAGTTGACGGAACTGGACCCGCTGGCGGAAGGATTTGCTGAGGCGAAGATCGAGGATCTGGTGGGTGGCGGCGCGGTGGAGAATGCGACGATTCTTGAGGATATTCTGGCGGGTCGTTTACGCGGTCCGAAGCGCGAGATCGCGGTGCTCAACGCGGCGGCGGGTTTTGTGATTGTGGGCAAGGCAACGACGTTGCAGGAGGGCAAGGCACTGGCGGAAGAACTGATCGGGCGCGGGGCGGCGCATGCAAAATTGCAGGCGGTGCAGCAGTGGATTTGATAAGGGGTGTGCGAACGCGATGGCTGGATCAAACCCGTAGCCGATGAAAGGCGCGGGTGATCCAGGATCGACCGTTCCAATTGGAAACGGCGGCCTGGATTTTCGCCAAGGATTTTTCGGATTTTTGGAGATTCTTGACGCTGTCCTTTAGCTGGGTTTGGAGCTTCTTGATGTCCTGTTCTCTGGATGCCAGTTGGCTGCGCAGTTGAAAAAATTCATCGCGGAGCTCGGCGATGGAGGATGAGATCAGGGCGGCGGCGGCGAGTTGGGGTTCGTTGAGGGCGACCCGAGCTGCTCCATTCAAAAGATGTGACCTGGCGTAGGCGTGATTGATGGCATTGCTGGTCTGTGTTTGATCGGCTGCTTGAGGACGCAAATGGTAGTAGGCGAGCGATTGAGGGACGACGAGGAAGTCGGCGCGCAAGAGGCAGCGGCGGCTGAAATCCCAGTCCTCGGCGACATCAAGGGATTCATCGTAGCCGTCCAACTCCTGCCATAGCGATTTTTCGTAGAGGAAGGAATGGATGGCCAGCCTGTTGTTCCCAAGGTGCTCGCTGAGCAGGAGACGGGTGAACCCGGGGGTGGCGAGGACTCGATGGGTCTCAACAATTTCGCCATCGGGCAGGATGTTTTCGTAGATGTAGGTGTGCTGACAGGCGGAACCGCGTGGTGACGGCTGGAGCTTGGCAAGCAGGCCGCAAGCAAGTTTTTCCAGGCATTCAGAATGCCAGGTGTCGTCGTCGTCCAGAACGATGAGCCACTGTCCCTTGGCGGTGCTGGCTCCTGCATTCAGCATGGCACCTAGCTTGGCGGTGGGCTGTGCTTCGAGTATTTGAAGGGGCAGATGTCGGCTGGGGTTACCTTCTTCAACGATGACGGGCGCATATTGAAGGGCTTCCCCATGGGCGACCACGATGAGTTCGATGTTCGGGTAACTTTGCTGGCGCACCGAGTTGACGGCACGACGCATCATCTGCGGTCGGTTGTGGGAGCGCATGATGACCGAGATCAAGGGCAATTCAAATTCAGCAGAGGGGTCCCAGGGGACGAACTTTCGTTGTGGATCGGAGGGATGGAGCCAGTGGCCAAGGGCTTGTGGATTGCGACGAAGAAAGAGTTGTCGACCGTGTATCTCACGATCAGTAGAATTTTGCCGCAGGTAGGTTTCATCCAGGGCGATGGAGGGGTTGAAGTGAGGGTGTGCGTGGACGAATTGAAGGTCTCTCGCGTCCACGACGACGCCATCCCGGTAGGCGCGCAGGCTGAACTCGTCATCGGAATAGATGCCCTGATAACCTTCATGCAGAATGGCTCCTTGCTGAAGGTAGCGGGCGCGGGTGCAGATGCCCAAACAGAGGATGTCGTCACGCCGATGTCCGTCGCTGACCCGCAGCACTTTTGGTTGAGACAGATCACCAAGCCGCTTGATGATTTCCTGGTCCCATCCGGGTCGAGCTTGCCAGTCATCCGACAGCAGGATGAGGATCGAGCCCCGGGATTTGGCGGCGGCGAGATTCCAGGCAGCCACACAACCGGCATTGGTTTGATTTACGACGCAGTGGTAGAAATTAGAAAGCTGTTCAGTTGATGAAACGTCATCAGCATCAAGTGCAAAGAGGTGCTCCACCTGTTCGGGCGATTTAGCTGCTTCAAGCCAGGATTTCCGGGTGGCGGCGGCAAGTTCAGGCCGACCTCGCGTGGCATGCAGAAGTGAGATGGTCGGAGTCGATGAGGTGGAAAGCATTAAATGGAAAATAGAGAACGGAGGGTTCTAGCGGGTGACAAGCTAATGCATGAGTGCCCAAAGATTCAAGCACAGTTAAAATTACCAGGTCAGAAGGGCTATCTTGCCGTTGCCTTGGCAAGAAACGCTTTTGTTTGAAAAGTTCACGGGTTTGGTCGAAAGACGCGGCCGCACCATGCTTTCAATTCTCATTGCCACCTTGCCACAACGCGAGTCATTGTTCCTTCGATTGATCGAGGACTTAAGAAGACAAAGTGATCATCGTCCTGTGGAGGTGTTGGTGGAGGACAGTGTGGAACTCAGCATCGGTGAGAAGCGCAATCAATTGATGGGAGCAGCAAGTGGAGACTATCTTTGTTTCATTGATGATGACGACCGGATCTGTGAAAACTATATCGATTTGTTGCTTGAGGCTATGGAGGCGGAACCGGACTGCTGCTCGTTGAATGGCATCATTACTTTTGACGGAGAGGATCCGAAGCTATTTAAGCACTCGATCGACTATCTTGGGATTTACGAGGAAGAGGGTGTTTATTATCGTCCGCCCAACCATCTCAATTGCATTCGCACGGAGATCGCAAGAAGGTTTAAGTTCCCCGGTTTGAATTTTGGTGAGGATGCAGATTTCTGCATGCAAATGCTAAACGCTGGCGCTTTGCAGGTGGAATACAAAATTGAGCCGGTTCTCTACTATTATGACTATGTGTCGAGTAAGTAAGGCCGCTGCAGGAGTTATCCCAGGCCCTCAACTTTCCAGCCTTCACGGTAGGGACGGATGAGGTTGGCGTTGATGGTGTCGTGATTGGTCTGTTGAGTTTTGGCGTCCCAGGTGACCCACTCATTTGGGGCATGTTCGGCGAGGGTGCCGACGAGGACAACTTCGGTAAGGTTGGCGGCGTGTTTGAAGTGGGAGGTGGCAGGACGGTTGTTGATGATGGCGTCGACCCAGTCGTGATAGTGGTCCTGTTTGGGGAAGTTGCGCGGATACTTCTCGTTGGGGAAGTTCTCTTCGGGAAGGACGAAGGGACGCTGGTTGTAGGGTTTGAAGATGCTGCCTTTGTCGCCGATCCACAGTCCGCCTTGAAGCGGGAATTTGGTGAGGGCTTTGGGCATGGGGATTTTGCTGGCGTCGGGATGATGTTCGCCGTCGAGCCAGGTGAGCTTGAGGGTGTCGCCAGCGGTAAAGGAGGTTCCGGCGAATTCGAATTCGACTTCGCGGGCTTTGGACCAGAGGCCGGTGCCGGTTTCGCCGGTGTGGGTTTGTTTGACTCGGAGGGCGGGGGAGAGCTGGAGGGCATCGACGGTGGCGTCGAAGTGATGGCACCCCATGTCGCCGAGTTCGCCGACGCCGTAGTCGCGCCAGGCACGCCAGTGTTGGGGGTGATAAGCTCCGTTGAGAAAAGGGACGGAGTCGCGCACGCCGAGCCACTTGTCCCAATCAAGGGTGTCGGGTGGGGTGTCGCCCTGAGGCGTGAGGGTGGTGTTTGTTGGCCACCAGCTGAGGGGTTTGTTTTCCCAGAGGATGATTTCTTTGATTTTGCCGATGGCTCCGGTTTGCAGAAGCTGGACCATCATGCGGCTTTCGATGCTGCTGCGGCCTTGATTGCCCATTTGGGTGATGACCCCGGCTTTTTCGGCCTCGGCAACGATGACGCGACACTCATGGACGGTGGGGGCCATGGGTTTTTGCAGGTAGATGTGCTTTTTCGCGCGAATGGCGAGCACGCACGGGGTGGCGTGCATGTGGTCGGGGGTGGCGATGGTAATGGCGTCGAATTTGCTGGAATGATCGGCAAGGAGTTCGCGCCAGTCGAGGTGCTGCGAGGCGTCGGGATAGGTCGCGGCGGTTTTTTGGAGCAGGTTTTTGTCGACATCACAAAGGGCGACGATCTTGGCTTTGGGGTGCGAAGCGATGGAACTGATGGTGCCTTTGCCCATGCCGCCGACGCCGATGCAGGCAATGTTGATCTGGGAGTTGGGGGCGGCAACGCTGGTGATGGCGGGGAATCCGATGCTGGCGGTGGCAGTGCTGGCAGCAGCGTGCTTGAGGAAACGGCGGCGATTCATGGAAAAGCCTTACGAGGTGAAGGATGGTGGACTTGCAGCACTTTGGGGTGGAGGATTGGAAGCGTGACGGCTAAAGTGGCGTTTACGACCGATTGATCTTTGAATGAGCCTTGCCAATCCACATTTGATTCTCGTGCATGGTGACGGCGTTGCCGCCGATGCGCTTTCGGCGGCGGCCGGGGTGGCGTTTGCGCAGTGGCAGTTCAGTTCGGTGGGGAGTTTGGAGGAGGCGGTGGGGCAGAGGCCGAGTCCGGCGGAGTTGCTGGTGATGGTGGACCCGGGGGATGAGGAGTGGCGTGCGGCGCGGGAGGTGGCTTTGGCGGATGGATTGCCGAGATGGAACGTGGTGGCGCTGAGTCATGGAGCGGGTGTGGCGCTGCATCCAGAGATGATCCCGCAGGCGGAGTGGCATCCGGCGACGCTGGCAAGGTATCTGCGACATGCGCTGACGGAGTTGGATTTGCGTCGGCGTTGTTTGCGACATGAGGGGGACATGCACACGATCGCGCGCAGAATTCGTCATGATTTGAATGCGCCGTTGAATGGCATCCTGAGCATGACGGAGTTGATTCAGGACATTGCTTCGTCGGGTGGCACGGAGGTGGCAGAACTGACGCCGTCGATTTTTGAGGCGATCGATCGAATGGTGGCGTTGATTGATCGGGTGAGTGCAGTGGCGAAGGCGAGCAGCATGCCGCATGAACGGGAGTCGGTGCCGATGGAGGAGCCGTTGTGGGCGGCTTTGCAGAAGATGGAGTTTCAGATGTTGAAGTGTCAGGCGAAGGTGGAGTCGACAGAGGGTTTGCCGGGTGTGCACGGATCGCGCGACTGGTTGCAAATGATCTGGCAGACGCTGATTTCAAACGCCTTGAAGCACGGTGGCAAGCCGCCGTTGGTGCGTATTGGCTGGGGTGATGGGGGCGATGGCTGGAAGTTCTGGGTGGAGGACAATGGCGGCGGGGTGCGAGAAGGGAGTCGCGATGGTTTGTTCAAGCCGTTCCATCTTTTGCATCAGGAAAACCGGGCCTATGGTTTGGGATTGTCCTTGGTGCAGAGGCTGGTGGATTTGCAGGGCGGGTATTGTGGATTCGAGGAATTGGAATCGGGATCGCGCTTCTTCTTTGTGTTGCCGAAGGACCTGCTGGCAAACACCAAGACAAATTAGGTTGGCTTTTTTTGTGGTTTTGTTGATGGTTGCTGACTTCGATGGATCGCTCACTTCATCCGACTGAATCAACTTACCGGGCCAGCATTTTGCTGGTGGATGAAAATGAGGCGTCGCGGGTGGCGATGGTGGAGTTATTGCAGCCCTATTTTTTCGTGAGTGCGGTCGTGAGCACCCAGGCGGGGTTGAGTGCGCTGGATCGTGGATTGCCCGACATGGTGCTGTGCGATGAGCACAATGGACCCGCGTTGTTGAAAAGCATTCGGGGCAATCCGAAGTGGGAAACGTTGCTGGTGCTGCTGCTGACAAAGTCGGGGGCAGGATCAGGGGCGGAAGAGGTGGAGTTGTTGCCTCGGCGGGTGGAGCTTTTGGCGGATGATTATCTGCCGATGCCTTGTCCGGCGCATCATTTGCTGGCGAGGGTGCAAACGCATTTGAAGAGCCGTTTGAGGAATCGGGAGATGGAGGAGCGGTTGCGGGAGAACGAGGCGATTTTGCAGAGTTTGATGATGTCGGCCACGGACTGCCTGATGATGGTGGATTTGGGCGGGGAGGTGTTGTGGATCAGCGAGAGCGGGCGTCGCAGCATGGAGATGCAGGAGGAGGTTTCGTCGGCGTGGAGGCGTCGATCATGGATGGAATTTTGGAGCGATCCGGTAACCCAGCAGGAGGCGGCGAAGGCGATGGAGGTGGCGCGGAGGAGAGGGACGGGCAGGTTCCGTGGGCATTGTCCAACGGCCGAGGGAAATTCGCGTTGGTGGGAGGTGACGGTGACGCCGATTTTGAACGCAACAGGGCAGCCGGGGAGCCTGCTTTGTGTGATGCATGATGTGACGGAGATGATGCGTGCGGAGCAGTCGTTGCGGGAGAGTGAGTCGCGCTGGCGGGAGTTGACGCATGCGATTCCGCATCTGGTGTGGAGCTGCACGCCGGATGCGTGGACGGATTTTCTGAATGGTCAGTGGGAGGTTTACAGTGGTATTCCGGCGGAGGAAAATTTGGGGGATGCGTGGCAGACTTTGGTCCATCCTGAAGACATTGATCCGTTGAAGGAAAAGTGGAGTCGGGTGGCCGAGGTGGGGCCGAGCTTCAGTTCGGAGATGCGGATTTTGCGAAGGGATGGAGAGTATCGTTGGTTCAAAGTGAACGCGTTGCCGGAGCGCGATGTGGAGGGGCGGATCGTGAAGTGGTATGGATCGAATACGGAGATCGAAGATTTAAAGCGGGCCGAAGCGGCGCTGCGGGAGAACGAGGCGCGGTTGGCGGCGATTTTTCAACAGGCCGGGGCGGGGATTGTGCAGATGGATGCAGAGGGAAGGTATCTGATGGTGAACGATGCCTATTGTGAAATCACAGGGAGAGATCGTGGGGAGTTGATGCGTCTGACCTATAGGGACACGACGCACCCGGAGGATTTTGAGGTGTCGCTGCCGCCGTTCAATGCCTTGTTTGAAGGCGGGCCGCCGTTTGTGATCGAGAAGCGATATCTGCGTCCGGACGGGAGTCATGTTTGGGCAAGGAAGAGCCTGGTGGGGATGAAGGATGAGGGCGGGAATGTGGTGGCGGCACTGGCGATTGTGCATGATATTTCGGAGAGTCGCGAGGCGGAGAACGAGTTGCTGGATCGTGAGGCGCAATTGAGTTTGGTGACCAATCATGCGCCAGTGTTGCTGGCGCAGCTGGATGCGAATTTGCGCTACAAGTTTGTGAACCGGCATTATGCGGCTCGCTATGAGGTGACCCCGGAAGCGATGGTGGGAAAGGCGCTGCATGAGGTGATTGGGTTTGATGCGCTGCACGTGGCGATGCCGTTTATCCATCGGGTGCTCGCCGGTGAGCGGGTGGAGTATGAGCTGAACATTCCGTATTCAAAACTGGGCAATCGCTGGACGCATGTGGTGTATGTGCCGGACTTCAATACGGAGGGAAAGGTGGTGAGTTTTTTGGTGGTGCTCACGGATATGACGGCGCGCAAGCAGTCGGAGCGCGAGCTGGAGCAGGCGCGCGATGAAGCATTGGCGGCGTCGCGGGCGAAGGACGATTTTCTGGCGAGGCTTTCGCATGAGTTGCGCACGCCATTGAACCCGGCGTTGCTGGTGGCGAGCGAGGCGGCGAGCAATCCCCTGCTGCCCAAAGAAATTCGCTCGGATTTTGAAACGATCCGCAAGCATGTGGATCTGGAGGCGCGATTGATCGATGATTTGCTCGATCTGACAAGCATCACGCGCAACAAGCTGACATTGGAGTCGCGACCGGTGCACATTCAGTCGGTGCTGGAGGACGCGATCAAAACGGTGCAGGCGGATGCGAGTCAGAAGCGTCTGCGTTTTGATCTTCGGCTCAATGAGCCGAGGGTGGTGGTGAATGGCGATGCGGTGAGGCTTCAGCAGATCGTGTGGAATGTGCTGAAAAATGCCATCAAGTTCTCTGCGGAAGGAACGACCATCCAGGTGGCGACGAGAGTGGTGGACGGTCGGCATGTCATGGAGATCCGGGACGATGGCATCGGCATGGTGCCGGAGGAACTGGAGAGGATTTTCCATGCATTTGCGCAGGGCCAGCATGCGGAGAAGTCGGCGGTGCACCGGTTTGGCGGACTGGGGCTGGGATTGACGATTTCGCGGATGTTGGTGGAATTGCACAACGGCGAAATCCGCGCGGAAAGCGGTGGCCGCGGTGAGGGATCGGCGTTTTTCATTGAGCTGCCGGTCGCAGAGTTACGGGATCGGGATCAGAATCAGGCAGAGTCGACGGCAAGGGTGGAGACGACGCGGGTGGATGTCGGAGTTGCGCCACGGCATTTGCGCATTTTGCTGGTGGAAGATCATGAGCCGACTCGTGAAGCGATGGCCTCATTGTTAAAGCGGCGTCAGCATCAGGTGGTGGCCGTGGGAAGCGTGGCGGAGGGATTGAAGGTGGCGGAGACGAACATCTTTGATTTATTGATATCGGACATCGGGCTGCCGGATGGGAGCGGGTATGACTTGATGGAGGCCTTGCATGGGTCCTGCGGTATTCCGGGAATCGCCCTCACAGGCTATGGCATGGAGCAGGACGTGGAGCGCAGTCGTGAAGTGGGATTTGCCACACATTTGACCAAGCCCGTGCGGGTGCAGGTGCTGGAGGAGGCGATTGTGCGTTCGTTGTCGCGATAGAAGGAGAAAGGAAAGTAGAAGGCTCGTCCCGAGCCTTGGGTTGGGATGAAAGGCCCGGGACGGACCTTCTACTTTGCTTCTACGTTGATAAAAAAACGGGGTCGACCGGTGTAAGCCGGATTCTGTCTCTGTTGCCAGATGGCAGTCATTTCTCTGTGACCGGCCTTGCGACCGGCTCTCCTGCCGAGGCAGGATGCGACTAATACCCGAGGTCATCCCTCCGCTTGCGCGGAGTTGCGGCCAGGGCGGGCCGTTTCCTCTGTTATGTCTTGCACCGCGTGGGGTTTGTCCTGCCTCCTTCTTTACAGTTGGAGCGGTGAGCTCTTACCTCGCCTTTTCACCCTGGCCAGCATGATTGCTCACGCTGGTGGTATGTTTTCTGTGACACTTTCCGTGACCGAAGGCTTGCGACTTCAGCCCTCGCGTTTTCACGCGACATGCTGCCCTGTGGTGTCCGGACTTTCCTCTTCGGATGATCTCGCGACCTCCCAAAGCGACCACCCCCGGCCGACCCCGAACCATCTTAACGGCGAATTCCCAAATTTGAACGCAAAATGTTGGAATTCGCTCCAATGGAATCGGAAAATTAAAAAATTCAAAATTCCCAATTCAATGCTAGCATCACCTCATGTCCATCCAGACCTATAACTGGGGAAATACCCGTCGCTCGTCCTTTCAAGTGGAGCGCTGGACGTGGAGCATGCGCGGCTGGCTGTTCGTCGCCCTTTTGCTTGCCGTTCTTCTGCACTGGTGGCTGTTCCAGATTTTTGACAGCTACTCGCTCAACAAAGCTGCCACCCAGATCATGGCTGATCCCCGGCCGGAACGGATCGCGGTCA
This sequence comes from Phragmitibacter flavus, assembly GCF_005780165.1. Lineage (NCBI taxonomy): Bacteria > Pseudomonadati > Verrucomicrobiota > Verrucomicrobiia > Verrucomicrobiales > Verrucomicrobiaceae > Phragmitibacter > Phragmitibacter flavus. Next base: position 109,336 of record NZ_VAUV01000014.1, read on the forward strand.
ACCCGGAGGTGCTGCAGGACAAGCCCGCCCAGCCAGTCATTCCTGACATCATCGCGCCTTCCGAGGCTCCTCCTGAACCCGAAACCAAGGCCGATTTTCAGGACATTGTCGACATGCTTCCCGATGACCGCGCGCTCGATTTGACGCCTGACGTCAGCAAGGTCACCAATTTTATCGCGCCGGACAGCGTTCCCAACGCCACCGAACCGGCCCAATCTCCTTCGCTCGCCGCGATTGCTGACACGCTCACCGGAACCAACGACATCGCCAGTGCTGCAGAGGCCATCAAAAGCTCGGCGCTCAACAAAGCCGTTTCCGAAAAGCAGCTCATCCTTCCCGGTCGTGAACTCGACAAGGAACTGGAGGGCATTGATGGCAAGCTGCTCGACCGCCTCAACAAAGACAGCATGGCCGGTAACGCCGCCGCCGCGAAGGTCCAGGGCTTCAGCAACCTTGATGAGCTCATCAACCGTGGCAACAGGCTCAACGCCAGCACCGATCCGATCCTCATGCCCACCGATTTGCTGTTTCCCTATGGCAGCGCCGAGCTGGCCGACAATGCCCGCCTCAGCCTGATGAAGCTTGGTCTGCTTATTCAGCGCAATCCGAACAACCGATTCATCATCGAAGGCCACACCGACACGTTTGGCACCGACGAGTTCAACTTCGAACTCAGCCAGCGCCGGGCGAATGCGGTGGTCAGCTGGCTCATTTCCTCCCTCCGACTCAGCACCGATCGTGTTCAGGCCGTGGGCATGGGCAAAACTCGCACGCTTGTCGGTGGCGCGACCCCTGAACAGCAGGCCCTCAACCGCCGCGTGGAAATTAAAGTCCGTCCTTTGCGTTAAACCCTCTCATGGCGGCCAAAAAAGCGACCAAGGCGAAGGCAAAAAGTCAACGCCTCCACATCCTCCAGTCCACCTTGTTCCGCTGGCTCATTTTCGGCCAGTTGCTCGCGTTGTTTCTCATCGCGTATGTGAAGATGGGCAGTCTGCTCATTTCACAGACCAATCACACCGACAAAAACATGTTTGGTGGCGACCAGATGCACAACATGCGTCTGGCCACCCAGGCCAAGGCAGATCTCGATCCCGATTTCACCCAGGGTTTCACGCCTGCCTTGAAGAACTTTTTCCCCCATCGCACCGATGGCGTCGTGCAACCTCTCTGGCCATGGGTGGCGGCGTGGCTGGTTGAACCGGGTCATCAAATCACTGAAGAGGTGATGGTCTCCAAACAAGGCCGGCCTGAGGACTACTCGCTCTTCAACAAAGGCCGCTGGTTCAATGTCTTCGTAACCGCGACTTTCCTCGTTTTCCTCGGCATCGCGGCCTGCAAAAAGCTCTCTCTGCCCGCTGCCTGCAACCTCATTTTGCTTGGTGGTTTCGGCGCCTTGTTGCCCCGCGCCGCCTACTTCCAGCCGGAACCCCTTTATTTCATCTTTTTCTTCCTCACCTGGGTCGCGTGCATCAGCGCTTTGAAGAACAATTCTTTGTGGATCTATGCGGTCATCGGCGTGGTCAGCGGACTTGCCTACATGACGAAAAGTTCCATCCAGCCGCTGCTCGCCGGGTTTGTGATTGCCAGCTCTCTTCGTTGCGTGTGGGAGATCTTCAGCACCCGCAGTCAGGACCTTCAGATGTCCGGCACGCACCGCTGGCACTGGCGCAATCATGTTGTCGGACTGGTGATGCTCGGCGTCGCGCATTTCATGACCATCGGACCACGGCTCACCACTTCTTATGAGCAGTTTGGCGACATGTTTCACTCTTATCCCGCCTACTGGATGTGGATGGACGACTTCGAAGAGAAGGGATTTCAGTGGATGGTTGATCATCCCAATGCCGAAGCTCTTGCCGCCATTCCGGCCGATCAGAAACCCTCTGCGGGTAATTACGTGCGCACGCACACGCCGGAGCAAATCCAGCAGCGACTCCTCAGCGGCACCCAGGCCAAGGTCACCGAATTCCTGCTGCCCGCCCAGACCGAGCGGAACAAGAAAATCGAAAAACAAAAACCCTGGCGCGGCATCTTTGAAGCACGCGGTTGGTATCTCGTGGCGCTCAGCGGCATCCTGTTGGTGACTCTCTTGATTCTGCCCTGGAGCGCTCCCAAAGCCCAGCACGCCGGACATCTCATCTTTAAACCCGGTATCAGTGTGATCGTCTTTTTCGTGGTCGGATCACTGGTCGGCTACACCTTGCTGTTTGGCTGGTATCATCCCATTGGGCGTGGCGACCGTTTCATGATGTCGCTGTATCTTCCGCTGGTCTTCACCCTCATCTGGGGAGCCGATTCCATCGTCAAACGCATTCAACAAAGGCAGGGTTCACGCTGGATTTTGCACGCCTATCAGACGGCCCACTGGCTCCTCTTTGCCGCGCTCTGCTGGCGGCTTCTTGAAGTTTTTCGCATGCCGTTTTTTTACAATCGTTAGTTGCGCGTCCGCGCCCCGCTTTTCAAGCCAATGCCAAAACCGCCACCCAGCCTGATCCTCTGCTTCGACTTCGACGGCACTCTGGTCAATCATGAATCCGATCCGCAATTCCATCCTGCGATGGCTGATGTGCTGCGTGAGTTCCGCCGTCGTGGTGCGGTTTGGGTGGTCAACACCGGGCGCAGTTTAAGCCAGACGCTCGCCGGTCTCGCTCAACACAACATTTTCCTGCTCCCCGATTTTATCATCGCCCAGGAATGCGAACTCTATCGCCCGGGATTCTTCCGAGCCTGGAGCGACTATGGTTCGTGGAATCGTCGGGCCCGGAAAGAGCATGCGCACTTCGTTTCCAAACATCAAAAATTTCTTCATGCCGTGCGTGAACATGTCGCCACCCACCCCGGGGCGGAATTCCTGCTCGGCGACCTTGGCCAGGTCGGTGTGGTGGCCCAAGACGATGTCCAGCTCGATGAGATTTGCGTGGTGATTGACCAGCTGTGCGCCAGCCAACCTGACGTGGGTTATCATCGCAATGGTCGTTATCTGCGCTTTTCTCATGCTGACTACAGCAAAGGCAGCGCTCTGCGCGAACTGGGTCGGCTTCTCAGCGTCCCCCGCGAACGCATCTTTGCTGCCGGCGACAATTACAACGATCTTTCGATGCTCGACCCCGCCATTGCGGCCAACCTTGCCTGTCCCGGCAACGCGCTTGATCCCATCAAAGAACACATCCTTGCCGCAGGCGGTTTTGTGGCGGAGCGCGTCGCCAGCGAAGGCATGCTGGAGGCCCTCGCGCACTTCTTCAAATCCCCACTGCCCGTCAATTTTGTGCAACCACAGTTGGACACTGACGGACTTCGTTAATCCCCCTCAGTCATCGCCTTGAATGGCTTGAGCAGGAAGAACAATCCCAGCGAAACCACCACAATCGCCAGCGCCACCAGCGGAGCTACGTGACTCTGTGGATCCGCGCTGGTCCAGGCCGCCTGCACCCGAACGGCGATCAAAATCAAACACACCAACGCGCCCAAAATCGGCACCACCAGCGGCACCTCAAATCCTCCACGAGGTTCGCCAGGTCGCAGTTTTAGCACCAACAATGAAATATTAACCATCGTGAACACCATCAGCAACAGCAGCACCGTCGACTCCGCCAACGCCTTCACGTTGCCACTAAGGATCAATCCGGTCACCACCACAAACAACACCATGATCGCCACGTGCGGAGTCCGGCGTTTGTGATGCACCTTGCCCAAAACGGGTGGGAGCAACCCTTGCCGGCTCATCCCATACAACAAACGTGAACCCATGATGTAGTTGAGCAATGCCGTGTTCCCGATCGCAAACAAAGTGATGCCAATATAGACGGTGTCGATGTTGTTGAACCACGGTGCCGCCTTCTTCGCCACCTCCATCAAGGGTGCCTTGCTTTCGGACAGCTCCTGCCACGGAATTACCGACACCGCCGTGATCGCAACGGCCATGTAAATCATCGTTGCCACCACCATCGCCGACAGCAATCCGATCGGCACGTTGCGTTCCGGGTTCTTCACTTCCTCGCTGATGTTGAGAATGTCCTCAAACCCGATGAACGAGAAGAACATCAACACCGCCCCCTGCAGGACCAGCATCATCAAGATCGCGTTGCCAGTTTCTTCGCCAGGTTGGGCCACCGGCGTTTCCATGTAGTCCACCCCGCCCCAGAAACGCATGCCCACGGCAATGATGAACAGCAATCCCACCGCCTCCACTCCCGTGCAGAGAATGTTCAGCCACATGCTTTCGCGAATCCCGCGATAAATCACCAATCCCACCAGCAGCACAATAAAAATGGCCACCAGCTTGACCGGCAACTCCATGTTTAAGCCTCTCCCCAAAGTCTCCGCCATGGCCTGCGAGCCGGTTGCCATGCTGGTCAATCCGCTCATCGTCACGCACAATCCCACCACATAACTCAACCATGGCCGCTTCAGCGCCCGGTGGGTCACGTAGGCCGCCCCGCCCGCCCGTGCATAACGACTGCCCACACAGGCATAGGAAAGTCCGGTCAGCATCGCCACCACCATCGCCGCCAGAAACGCCAGCCAGATCGCATTCCCCAACGTCCCCGCCGCCTTTCCCACCAACGCATAAATGCCCGCGCCGAGCATCGAACCCAATCCATAAAGCGCGACCTGCCAGGCACCCAGCGATTTGCGCAACTCGGGCTCCTTGCCGTCATTTGAGGTAGAGATAGTAGTGGATGCCATGCAGTGAAATCAATTGAGGATTGACGAAGCCCGATGGAGGCGCACGAAGCGCGCCAGAAACCAATCCCTCCACCACTCACTGCAACTGCGTCACTGTGCAACCCTCCTTGATCAACAAATCGATCAGCCCGTTCTCGCCACCCAGATGACCCGCCCCCACCAGCACAAATGCGGTGCCCTCACCCTTCAAATGTCCCATCACGGGCTCCACCCACGCCTTGTTGCGGCGGGTCAGAAAGGCCTCCATCAGATCCGGATACTTGTCCGCATCACGAAACAAAAACTGCTGCAGCTTGTCCGCATCGCCGACACGCCAGGCCGCCAGCAACTCTTCAAAATCTTTGCCGATGGCCTCGGCTTCGCTCAAAGTCTGCAACAACAACTCCTCCTGCAATTCCGCACTGAGACCTGCAAAAATGTTCAGTTGAAACTCCACGGTTTCCAAGCCTTCCGCCACCTTGCCATCACGCTTGGCCCTTTCTTCAAAATGCTGATCCACCCCATATCCCGGCTCCGCCCCAATCTGTTGATACTCCGTTGCTGCAATGGTCAGCGCGAGCATCCACGGCCTCATGGTGCTGAACACCTCCACCGGCTGTTGATGCTTCTTCAACCACGATTCCAGCAACGCCATCGTTGACGACGACACATGTTTCGCCAGTGCATCGTCCGGCCCGTAAGCCCCCAGTTTTTGCATCATCTGAACCGCTTTCGGATCACCATCGCTGTCCGGCGGCAGCTCAAACACCATCTTGGAACTATCGGCATAAGCCCGATCAAAAACCGTCGGCAGAGGGTGGTCCTTCTTGCGCAGCAAGTGAATGGTCCCTCCCAAATACAAATGTTTGCCGTCCTTTTCCACGATCCAAACACTCGACGGTCGATAGTTGTCCTTGCCGACCTCATCGCCTCCTTTGCAGGACAGGTGGACAAAACACGCCGCAAAAGCGCAAAGGAGAGGAGCAAGGCGAAAAAGCATGGTGGAGCAGAGCAATACGTGAGCAAAAGCAGCATTCATGATACCTTTTTGCAATGGGTTGTTCAATCTCCGCAACAGGGAACCGCTTCACCTCAGTCCAGCACCAGCTCACGCAACTTCACCGTCACCTCCTCGCGGCTCAAAGCGCCTGCCGCAACGGCCAAAGTCAGGTTTTCCCAATCCACGCTGTCGGGCTTGGGGCGAAATCCATTCAGTTTAAGAAATACCAAGCAGGCACCCAATGCCGCGCGCTTGTTTCCATCAACGAAGGGATGGTTGCTGCACAGAAAAAAGAGATAAGCGGCCGCCATGTCGATCAAATCTGTGTAAGGAGATTGACCCCCGAATTCGGCCTGCGGCGCTGCCACCGCCGACTCCAGCAACGCACGATCCCGCAGGCCCTGCGATCCACCAAAACGGGCGATCGCCACCTCGTGAATCTCCGAAACCATCTCCACTGACAAGTGAAGACATCCTGTAAACTCCGCACTCATGAGAGTTTCTTCATGGTCGTGGCATACTCCGTCATCGTTTCTTGGATGAGCGAACTCACCTCGCTCGCGCTCGGCTGTTTCCGGATGCTGGCAATCGTAATCGTCCCCCCCGCGTGAACCTCCACATTCACTTCATCCCCGGGCTTCAATCGCGCCAGTTGCAACAAGGCCGAATCAAAAATGATTCCATGGGAATTGCCGACTTTGGTGATGGTCTTGATCATGTGTAATACTATGTTTTACATGCCCGTTCGTCAAGTCGTTCCCTCGCGAGCTTGCGCCGGGATGACTTGCGGCTTGCACTTTGCTGGCATCTCCCCACATTCATCACCCGCCACATGCAACTGACCGCCATCGTTGAAGCCCTCCTCTTCGCCACCCAGGATCCCCTGTCGGTGACGGATATTGGACGTGCCATCCGCGAGACCGTGCGCGAAGCCAAGGAGCACGCCACCGAGAGCAGCACTCCGCTCGACGAAGAAAAAGCTGCGCTCGAAGCCCTCACCGACGAGCAGGTTCTGGCTGCCCTCGAAGAACTCGTCCGGCATTACGACGAAGACAACCGCTCCTTCACCATCGTGCAACGCAGCACTGGCTGGCGACTCTGTGCCAAAGGCGAATTCGGCGAATGGTGCCGCGCGCTCTATCCCGGCAAAAAACCTTCCCGGCTCAGCGGTCCTGCCCTCGAAACCCTGGCCATCATTTCCTACCGGCAGCCGATCACCAAATCTGCCATTGAAGCCGTCCGCGGCGTGTCGGTCGACGCCATGGTGCAGCAACTGCTCGACCGCAATCTTGTCCGAATTGAAGGCCGCGCCGATCTTCCCGGCCGACCACTCCTCTACGCCACCACTGATCTTTTCCTCGATCACTTCGGCATCCGCCATCTCGACGACCTCCCCAACGCCGCTGAATTGCGCCGCGTCAAACTCCCCACGCCGGAGGACGTTGCCAATCAATCCGCCGATGCTCCCGCCGCTCCCGCAGAACAGGAAGGCACCCTCCTTCTCGACGGCATGGAACCTTCTCCTGCCAGCGAGGCTTGATCTCGCCTCGTCTCACTCCGAAATCACCGCCTTCGCGAACCCCTGCACCTGCAGCGAAGCCAGCACGGCAAGCAGCAAAGCCTTCACCACCTCTACGGCGATATACGCCTGATGATGCCACGATGCCGGAACCTCCTGCCCGGCCATCACCCGCAAGGTCCGCTCGTCCAGCACCGGCAGCAATCCCCAGGTCTGGAACGCCAGAATCGCGGTGATCGCCCCAAGCACCCACAAACTCCCGCGCACCCGCACCAATTTCAGCTTCAACATGAAGAACCACGAAAAACCCGCACAGACCCACTCCACACGGTTCAGCGAATCAAAAACCAGTCTTCCGATGCTCAACGCCTGCGCCAGCTCGACCCCTGGCGCCTTGAACTTCAGCGGCGCTTCGAGAAAACTCAACGCGCACACAAATCCCAGCCACAAAAAGCTGATCGCAAACGAATAGTGGGCATACCGGCGCATGTCTCCATCATGCCCAAACCCCAAAAAGACACAAGTCTTCTCCTTTCGCCCCCACCCTTTATCCCTTATCCTTTCGACATGTCCATTCTCGAACAACTCGGCGTCGCCCTCGGACTCGCCTCGCTCGCAGGGGTGAACCTCTACCTCACCGTGCTGCTCACCGGCCTGGCCATCCGTTTTGACGTCCTGCAACTCGCCACTCATTACCAGGCCCTCGACGCCCTCGCCCATCCGATTGTGCTCGCCGTCGCCGGGGTGCTGTTCGTGATGGAATTCATCGCTGACAAAATCCCTTGGCTCGATACGCTCTGGGACACGGTTCACACCTTCATCCGCCCCCTCGGCGGCATCCTCCTCAGTCTCCAATCGCTCGGAGAAATGCCCGCCTACATGCAGGTGGTCGCCGGGCTGGTCGCTGGCGGAGCCGCCCTTACCACCCACGGCGTCAAAGCCAGCTCCCGACTGCTCATCAATCATTCTCCCGAACCCGTGTCCAACGTCTCGGTGAGTCTGGCGGAAGATGCCGCCGTTGTCGGAGGCGTGGCACTCACGCTGCTGCATCCCGCCATCGGACTCGCTGTTTTTGCCGGCATCCTGCTGCTCTCCTGGCTGATCTTTCCCCGACTTCTACGCGGGGCCAAGGCCACCTGGAAACTCGCCTGGCACAAGCTGCAAATGCCCGGTCGTCGCCAGCCGTTGACTTCTCCCGTCGAACTCCCTTTGCACATGGACGCCACCCTGCGCGATGTCCTGCTCTACAAAGGCGGACTCTCCGAAAAGGAAATCCGCGCCACCATTCCGTGCCTCACCGGCAAGAGCAAAGGCATTCGTGGACTCATCCCCAATCTCGACGGCCTGCTCATCCTCACCCACGATCTCACCCACCTTTATTTCACCGCCTCCAAAGGCCTGCGCATCCGGCTCTTTCGGGTGCCCCTCATCGGATTGACCGCTGAAGTCGAATCCCGTTTCCTCAGCGAAAACCTTCTCCTGGAAACCCCGAACGTCCGCGCCATCCTACGTTTCCCGCGCGGTAGCAGCGACCTCGCCGAGACCGTCGCGCAAATCCTCCGCCAAGCAGTGGGAACCTCTGTTCCTGCGTCTCCCCAGATTGAGACAGACAAGCCGATCGTCGAAGAACCGCTGTCGATGGCACCAGATCCTGTTCCGGCCCCAACCCCTGCTCCACCCGAGCCATCCATCGCCGAGGAAACGTCTTCGTCACCTTCGCCTTCCAAATCCCAGGACTGACCCAGCGGGTTGGGTTCATCGGCAATAATCGGCGGCTGCTTCAACAAAGAAGTTCATTTGGCGTGTTCGTCGCTTTCTTTCGGAAAATGCCCTCGTAAGCTGAATCCGTCCGGCCGAAAGCGCCCACGCATTCGATCTACCAAACACCCACCGCCAAAATCCATCCATCCCTCCATGTTACTCGATTCCAGCGTTACCCTCGACTACTACGCACAAGCCCCCGTTCCCGCCATCTTCATGCTGCGTCCTCGCAGCGGCTGGGCGCAATGGATCGCCCGCGAAGAATACCTCATCACTCCCATGGTTCAGGTGGTGGAGTTCACCGATCTCTACGGCAATCTTTGCCAGAAACTGGTGATTCCCGAAGGCCCCTTCAGCATCGCCACCAAAAGCCGCGCCAATGTGCCCGACGACATCGACGTCGACGCCAGCGCCGAGATCCTGCCCGTTGCCCATCTCCCGCCCGATGTGTTACATTACCTGCTTCCCAGCCGCTATTGCCAGTCGGATCAACTGGGTGATCTCGCCACCTCCATCGTTGGCACCAATCCCACCACCTATCAACAGGTCGCCCAAATCCGCGCCTGGATCCATGCCAAGGTTACCTACGAATCCGGTGCCAGCGACTCCAGCACCTCGGCCGTTGACACCGCGCAAACTCTGCGCGGCGTTTGTCGCGATTTCGCCCATCTCGGCATTTCCCTTTGCCGCTCGATCAACGTGCCCGCCCGCATGGTGGTCGGATTCCTTCATGAACTCGAACCCATGGATTTGCACGCCTGGTTCGAAGCTTATGTCGGTGGACGCTGGTTCACCATTGACGCCACCGAAGATTTCCCCAAAGGCAACCGCATCGTGGTCGCTTACGGACGCGATGCCGCCGATGTCGCCATCTCCACCATCTTCGGGTCCATTCAGTTCAACGGGATGACCACCACCGTGACCGCCGTCAGATAAACCAATTTGGTCCAAAACCTCACCTGTTAGCGCCATGTCCTATTGTTTGGGAATCAAAACCAGCGACGGCATTGTCCTGGCCTCCGACTCACGAACCAGTGCCGGGGCCGATCAGGTCAACACCTGTCAGAAAATGCACTCCTTCGTCATCCCTGGCGAAAGGGTGCTGGTGGCCGTCACCACCGGGAACCTGTCGCTCAGCCAGTCCGTGTTCACCCTGCTGCGTCAGGACTTCGACCAGGGTCGCGGACTCGCCGCTGCGCCCACCTTCTATGACGCGGTCCGCGAGGTCGGTGAAAAAATCCGCCGCGTGGCCGAGCTGGATCAGGAGGCGTTGGAAAAAGCCAAGCTGCGTTTCAACGTCCACTTCATCTTGGGCGGTCAGATCAAAGGTTCCGAGCCGGAGCTTTACCTCATCTATCCCGTGGGCAATCCCATTCGTTCCACCCCCGATTCGCCTTTTTTGCAAATTGGCGAAAGCAAATACGGCAAGCCAATCCTTGATCGAGGCATCAGCTACGAGACCACCCCCATCGAACAAGCGGCCAAGTATGCCCTCCTGTCGCTCGATTCCACCATGCGTTCCAACGCCACGGTGGGTCCACCGGTCGATTTGATGCTCTATCGCAACGACACCCTCGAAGTCACCCATCGCCGACGTTTTCAAGGACACGACAGCGACTGGATGGAACTGCACATGCGCTGGGAACAGGCCCTTCGCAAAGCCATCCATGAACTCCCCGAAGTCAACTACGATGGTCCAGCGGTGAGTCGCAACCTCTGATTTCCGCCATCCGTGCGGCGCAGGTTGGTGCTGAAAACCGCGTTGCGGCTACGTTTAACCACTATGATGTCCGGACCACGATTCGCTGTTGCCCAACTGGATGAGATCACCCCCACGCCCTGCCCTTGTGGCCAGGCGCGCCGGGCCTTCAAGGAGGATTGGAACATCCTGGCAACGGTGCATTTGACGGACATCAGCGCCGATTCCCGGGCGCATTATCACAAGAAGATGACGGAGATCTACATCGTCCTTGAAGGCGAGGGTCATTTGGAAATCGACGGTCAAATCGTGCCACTAAAACCCATGACCACCGTGATGATCCGTCCTGGCGCTGTGCATCGCGCCGTAGGCAATCTGCGCATCATCAACGTGCCCATGCCGCCGTTTGATCCGGCGGACGAATTCGAAGTGTAACTCAAACATCCATCCATTTAAGCTTCCCTTCCTCACCATGAAAAAATCCATCGCACTCCTTCTCTCTTGCTGGCTGGCCGCTTCAGTGTTTGCCAATGCCGAAGAGTCCAAAAAGCTCCTCAACATCGGCGATGCCGCACCGGATTTTTCATTGCCAGGGATCGATGACAAAACCCACACGCTCGCGGATTACAAAGATGCGAAAGTGTTGATGATCGCCTTCATCTCCAATCATTGCCCGACTTCCCAAGGCGCTGAAGCACGCATCAAAAAATTGGTGGAGGATTACCAGGACAAAGGGCTGCAACTGGTGGCCATCAATCCCAACCATCCCGATGCGCTTCGTCCCGACGAATTGGGCTATTCCATCTACAACGATGGATTCGAAGACATGAAGCTGCACGCCAAGGAGCAGAGCTTCAATTTTCCCTATCTGTATGACGGCGAGACACAGCAGGTGGCACGCGCTTATGGCTGCCTCACAACGCCACATGTCTTCATCTTTGATGCCGACCGCAAACTACGTTACAAGGGTTCGTTCGATGATTCGCGTTACGGAGACCCTGCCACGGTAAAAGTGCATGGTGCGCGCGATGCCGTCGAGGCCTTGGTCAATGGTAAGGAAGTAACTCTCGCCGAGACCAAACCACATGGTTGTGCGACGAAATGGTTGACCAAAAAAGATGAGGTGGCCAAGGACGATGAAAAGTGGGAGAAGGCCAAGGTCGATGTCGAGTTCATTGACGCCCCAGGTGTGGCCGCATTGCGCAAGAACGGCACCAACAAAGTGCGCTTGATCAACGTATGGGCGACCTGGTGCAGTTCTTGTGTGGCCGAGTTCCCCGAGTTGACCAACACCGCGCGGAAGTTTGGCCTGCGCGATTTTGAATTCATCAGCATCAGCCTCGACGATGCCGCCGACAAAGACTCAGTGAAAGCTTTCCTTGAAAAGCAGCAAGCCGCCATTCCCGACAAGATCAAAAAATCCCTGGCAGCGGAGGGTCGCACCACCAACAGTTACATTTTCAAAGGCGAAGATCAGGAGCCGATTGTCAAAGCCCTCGATCCCGAGGGGTGGGAAGGTCTCGTCGTGCCCCACACCGTGTTGGTTGCCCCCGATGGCTCCGTCATCTGGCGGCACAACGGCGAAATCGACGGCAATGTCCTGCGCGAAAAAATCCTCGCCTTCATGGGCCGCCATTACGTGCCTTGAGGGCAGCAACCCCTATACACATACCACGCTTTTGGCGCGGTGTGAAGATAACTGGAATGGCAGATGTGACCAAGCTTCACGCTTGTGCGCGGCGGCGTCTGCCGAAGAGACAACCTAAACCGGTGACCAACATGAGGGCGCTGGTGGGTTCTGGAACTACGACGCCAATGAAGAAACCGTTGGTGAGGTCGCCGCCTTGGGTGAAGGGGGATCCGCTATAGATGAATTCCGGAACACCGGTGGTGGTGTTGATGCTGCTATAGTGACCCTGCGTGGTGTTATAGCGGTAACCGTAGAGATCAACGCCGGTGACATCAAAAAAGATGCCGTTGTATCGGTCTCCTGCGGGTTCGATGGTCTGTTGATACTCGAAGGAGTCACCCCCATCGGTGGTGGAGTAACGCCACAGGCGGTCATGGTCGGGAGTGCCCCCGTATTGATTAAAGCCAGCAATCCACAGGTCACCGTTGGCGGCAAAGGCGATGTCGCCTAGAAACATGTCACGAACTCCAGGAAGGTTGATGTTGGTCTGATTGTTGATCACTCCTGCAGCGTCGAAGCTCACCCGGCGCAAGCTGTCGGTCCCATCGATCAGCACATAGTAAGAACCATTGTAAAAGCTGCCGCCATAAACTTCACGTGGTCCATCAAAGGACATGGTGCCGAGGTTGGTGGCCCAACCGGCGTTTACGGTTCCGGTGGCGGAGAGGGTGATGCCACTGAGATCGACGGAATAAATGGTGCGGTTTACGAGGGTGTTTCCGTGAACAAACAAGAGTCTCTGGTTGTCGGAATCATAGGCAAGGGCGTTGCCTTCTAACGTAGAGGGCAAGCCTATCACCGTGATGGTGTTTTGGATGTTGGGATCGTCGACTGAAAACCAAGTCAACAGGTCGTCCTGAATGGAAAATGCCACCTCCAAAGGCTGCGCCACGGCGTTTGACTGGGCGACCCAAGTCAGCAAGATCGAGAAAAGACAGAGCCTATGCATGAGGAAATGTGATAGAAGTTGGGTTGTTAAGGTGGCTCCATTGATGCTCGTATTAAGGCCACTGATGGGCGGAGCGTAGCAGGCGGTTTCATTAGCACCTGTAAAAAATCCGCATTACCAACATATGCGTGCAATGTCGAAAAAAATGCGCAGGACGAGATTTATCCTCGGAGTCGTGAAACGGTTGCACGGGTTGATGCAAGCTGAGCACCGTCTTCATCCAACAGAGAGGTGCATGCCAGCCATGGCGAGACGGACCGCATTGGACAATTCGTAAAGGATCTTTCTCCTGGGCCCCCAAGGTCCGCCTGCCTGACGTTCCTCACATCTCCTTAAACCGACGAGTGACGGACAGGATATCCATCCCCAAACACCGGCAGCAGCAACGTTTTTTTGCTAGGAACGACAGCGTCTTTGCCGATTGAGGGCGAGACTGAAGCCGAAGAGAAGCAGGAGGGCTCGGGTGGGTTCGGGGACGGCGGTGCCGCTGACGACAACAATGCCGGTGTTGGTGAACTCGCTGACGTCCCAGTAGAGTCCGGCGTAGGCGCTGATGTCGGGGAGGATGAGATCGCCGCCACCGTCGCCGCCGGTGCGGAAATTGGTGCCGACATTGAAGCCGTTGTTGACGAGGGTGCCACCGAAGTCGAGGAGGTTGAAGACGTCGCCGAATTGGGGGACATAGGTGCCGAGGGAGTCGGTGACGGCAATCGTGCCTCCGGCGTTGAGGGTGAGGGTGCCGTCGACTTGAAGATGGTCGTGGTTGCCAGGGGTGCCGGTGACGAGCGTGATGTGGTTGGTGGCGATGGCGGCGGCCCAGGTGGTGAGGTTGCCGGTGAAACTGGAGGAGGCATTGCCGGTGGCGCTGATGATTTGGAGTTCGGCGCGGAGGGTGCTGGTGGCAGGGAGGGTGGGGGCACCGAGTTCGAGGTTGTTGGCAAAGGTGATGGTGCCGATCTGGTCACCAGCGCTGGCGAGGATGTTGGAGTTGCTGCTGCCTCCGGCTCTGAGGATGCCGGTGCTTTGCACGCTGCCGACGTTGTCGCCGAGGGTGAAGTTGCCCGTGAAGCTGCCGGTGCCGGAGATGGTGCCATCGTAAAGATAGGTGCCGCCGGTGTTGTTGTGAAAGGTGGCGGCGGTGTGGACATCGAGCCAGATGGAGTCGTCGATGGAACCGCTGGTGTTGACGATGTCGGGGGCGGTGCCGTAGCTGGCGGTGCCAAGGCGAAGGGTGCCTTGTTCGACGGTGGTTTTGCCGGTGTAAGTGTTGGTATTGTTGAGGGCGAGAGTGCCGGTGCCAGTTTTTTGGACGCCGCCGGGGGTGGCAGTGGCGGTGATGTCGGCGACTTTTTCCTCAAGGTTGTTGCTGACAATGTTGAGGTTGATGGTGGTGGTGCCGCTGGTGATGTTGAGGGTGCGTTCGGCGCCATTGAGGTTGAAGTTGGAGATGCCGAGGAGGCTGGATCCGATGATGAAGTTGGTGTTGCCGGAGGCGGTAAGGGTGCCTTGGAGGACGAATTCGCTGCCTTGGTTGGCGATGGCGTTGGCCCGGTCGAGGCGGACGTTTTTGCCTTCGAGGGTGATGCCGCCGTTGCCCGCGATGAAGCGGGTGATGCGGGTGGCGGAGTTGCCGCCCAGGTAGAGTCCATCGTTGCCGGCACCAAAAAAGGTGGAGGTGTGGGCGGTGGTGACGCCGCTGGAGTTGATGATGTAGCGGAAGCCGGTTTCGATGACGGTGGAGGAGTTGCTGCCGCCGCCGGAGATGGCCATGAGCCCGGTGATGTTGATGAAGCCACCGGTGCTTTGGATGGTGCCGCCGGTTTTGGTGAAGTTCTGGAAGGTTTCGTTCCTGCCGGCAAGATTCATGAAGCCGCCGGTGCTGAGGGTGATGTCGGACTGGTCGTCGATTTGCTCGTTGGTGATCCATTCCACGGCACCGCCGTTGTTGATGAAAAGGTCGCCGGCGATGGCGTTGACGTTGTTGGACTTGGCGAGGCTGATTTTGCCTTCATTGGCGTTGGTGTCGCCGCTGTAGGTGTTGGCATTGACGCCGCCGAGGCGAAGGGTGCCGGTGCCGGTTTTGGTGAGGCCACCGAGACCGACGACCGGCAGGCTGAGGGTGGTGACGTCGGTGACTGCACCGGTGATGTTCCAGGTGCGGGTGGCGTTGCCAAGGTTGAGCTGGCCGATGGCGTTGTCCACGAGGGTGCCGTCGGTGTTGAACGCGATGGAATTGATGCCGCTGGTGGTGACGTTGCCGTTGAGGAGGATTTCGTTGCCAAAGGTGCCTGCGGTGGTGGCGCGGTTGAGGGTGATGTTTTGGCCGTTCATGATGAGGCCGCCGCTGCCGATGTTGAGTCGGGTGACGGCGGTGGTGCTGTTCTGGCCGACGAGGACGGCGGGGCTGGTGCTGAAGCCGCTGGTGTCGAGGGTGTTGGTGGTGAAGGTGGAGCCGCTGCTGACGACGAGTCCGGTGCCGGTGCCGGAGAGCGCGGTGGTGCCGGTGATGGTGAGGTTGCCGTTGAGGCCGGAGGTGATGCCGTTGGTGGCACCGCTTTGGGTGTAGCTGGCGATGGTTTCGGTTCTGCCGTTGCCGGTGAACTGGCCGCCGGTGTTGGTGATGGCGGTGGTATCAGCGAGCTGGCCGTGGTCGCCGAGGCTGACGATGCCTGCGGCGATTTGCAGGGTGGTGAAGTTGATGGAGTTGGTGTCAGGGGTGACGCTGAGATTGAGGGTGCCGGCGCCGGTTTTGAGGGTGGTGCCGGTGCCGGTGATGTCGAGCCGGCCATCGAAGGTGAGGATGTCGCCGACATTGGTGACGTCGATGGTGCGGTCGGCACCGAGGTTGACGATGGGGGTGAAGGTGGGGGAGGCCGGGGTGTCGGACTGGATGAAGCTGCTGCCGGTGGAGGTGAGGGTGCCGTTGAGGTTGAGCAGGGCGCCTTTTGCATTGACGGCAGTGCCCTGGTTGAGCTGAATGATGCGTCCGCCTAGCGTGAGACCGCCGGTGCCGATGTTGACGGTGGTGACGACGCTGGTGTTGTTGCCGCCAACGAGGAGGCCGTTGCCGCCGGTGAGGCTCATGGAATTCACGGTGAGCTGGCCGGCGCTGTTGACGACGAACTGGTTGCCGCCGCTGATGCTGAAGGCTCCGTCCACGGTGACCGCACCGCCGTTCCCGCCGGTGAGACCGCCGGAAGTTTGGGTGTAGGAGGCGAAGGTTTCGGAGCGGTTGTTGAAGTTGATGAGTCCGCCGGAGACGGTGATGTCGGCACTGTCGACAATCTGATGGTTGGTGGTGTTCCAGGCAAGGGTGCCGCCGGTGGAGATGTTGACGTCGTCATTGAGGGCGGTGACGCTGGTGTTTTTGGCGAGGGTGAGGGTTCCCGCGGTGATGAAGGTGGTGCCGGTGAGGGTGTTCGCGGCAGAGCCGCCAAGAGTGAGGTTGGCAGCGCCGGATTTGGTCATGCCACCAGAGCCGAGGAGGCTGCTGTTGGTGACGGCGGTGGCGTTGGCGGTGATGGTGGGGGTGGCACCTTGGAGAGAGATGGTGCCGCCGGTGAGGGTGTAGGAACCGGCGTTGGGGGTGTTGAAGGTGATGCCGTTGGTGATGATGCCCGTGGCGACGGTGACGGTTCCCGCAGTTCCGGCCGCGCCGCCTCCAAAGATGGCGGTATCGGTGCTGAGGTTGGACCACACGGAGAGGGTGTCGGCGTTGTTCCAAAAGGCGTCGGTGAGGTTCCAACCGGTGCCGCTGCCTTCGGTGATGACGCCCGCGCCTACGCCGTCGGTGTCATAGGTGTAGGGGATGGCGGGCAGGGAAGGAAGGGTCGCCAAAACGCTCAGGGTGACGAAAAAGCGAGTCGGAACGGTTTTAAAATTCATGAGCTAAAAAATGTTCTATCAAACAGCGAGGGGTGAAGCGAGGAAATTGTGTGGAAGGGTCGTCCCGAACCATGCGGAGAAGAAAGAAGGTGAAGTGCAGGTTCGTGGCCCTTCGGTGCCGGGCTTGTGAAAATTTTCACAAACTGGTTGCTGGTCCCTGAGGGGAGGGCGTAGAATGCGATCGCAGCCCTCACCCTCTGCAAACTTGCCCGGCTTATGTCTGA
This sequence comes from Phragmitibacter flavus, assembly GCF_005780165.1. Lineage (NCBI taxonomy): Bacteria > Pseudomonadati > Verrucomicrobiota > Verrucomicrobiia > Verrucomicrobiales > Verrucomicrobiaceae > Phragmitibacter > Phragmitibacter flavus. The sequence continues at coordinate 126,728 of NZ_VAUV01000014.1, forward strand.
AACGACGATTACCCCTTTTGGCTACGATTCGAAAATCGAGAGCAACGTGGTTGTTACGCGGCTGGATGCGGCGATCAACTGGATGCGCAAAAACTCACTTTGGCCGATGCCGATGGGGCTGGCCTGTTGCGCGATTGAGCTGATGGCGACGGCGTCTTCGAGGTATGACATCTCGCGCTTTGGGGCGGAAGTGTTTCGGTTTTCACCGCGTCAGGCGGATGTGATGGTGGTGGCGGGAACGGTGACTTACAAGATGGCGCTGGCAGTAAAGCGGATTTGGGATCAGATGCCGGAGCCCAAGTGGTGCATTGCCATGGGTGCCTGTGCGAGCAGCGGCGGGATGTATCGCAGTTATGCGGTGTTGCAGGGGATTGACCGGTTGATTCCTGTGGATGTTTACATTTCAGGTTGCCCACCACGGCCTGAGGCGCTTTTGGAAGGCTTCTTTCGTTTGCAGCGCAAGATCGAAGGCGAGAGCTCGCTGTTGGAACAGAAAAAAGAGATGGTGTCGGAGATGGGCTAGAGATTGAGTTGATGGTTGAAAGTCTGACTTGATGTGATGTTATGAAGACCGCTGCAGAACTGGTTGAGGCGTTGAAAAAGGAGTTTGGTCCCGCGATGGTGACTTCGGGCGAGTTTCGTGGCGAGCAGTGGGTGACGGTGGAGCTGGGCCGCTTGAAAGAGGTGATGAGCTTCTGCAAGAACACGCTGGAGTTTGATTTTCTGATTGATGCTTCAAGCGTGGATCATGGCGACATGGAGCCGCGCTTTGAAGTGGTGTATGAGCTCTACGGGATGCTGACCCATCACGCGCATTTGCGGGTGAAGGCTTTGGTGGATGAGGAGCACGAAGTGCCGACGGTTTCCGATTTGTGGGCGACGGCGAACTGGCATGAGCGCGAAATTTTTGACATGATGGGGATTCGTTTTGCGGGTCACCCTGATCTGCGGCGCATTTTGATGTGGGAAGGCTATCCGTTCTTCCCGCTGCGCAAGGAGTTCCCGCTGGCAGGCAAAGCGAGTGAGATGCCGGAAGTGGCATTTACCGGGATTGCACCGCTGGAAGGTGGACCGTTTGTAACGTCACCGATGGATGCGAATACCATTGAACGTGAGCCTCGCGCGAAGACGTTTGAGGGGTGAGGATAAATGACTGATGCGAAGAAGTTACTTCGCGGTCTTGGCTGGACAACAAAAAAGCCGGCGCTCTTTGAGGAACGCCGACTTGTTGGTTTTTAGTAGGTTTTGGGGGAAATATTACCGGTGGTCTTTCCGTGATTGATTAGAAACGGTAGGACAACTTCACTTGCAAGGTGTGGAAGTCGAAGTCGCGGTCGGAACCACGGGAATCGGTTGATCCAGCGCGAGCGGAGAAGGCGGCAGGGCCACTGAGGTTGGTGACGTAGTCGCTGTCGCCGAGGTCGGTGTAGAGGTATTCCACGGTCATCGAGATGTTGCGGGTGATGCGGGCTTCAAGGCCGCCACCGAACGCATAACCGATGTTGTCGCTGTCGCTGGGTTCGTTACGGGAACGAACGGTCGCCGGGGTGTCGGTGAGATAGCTGTATTCAACATCACCATAAGCAAGACCGCCGGTGACGTAGGCAAGGAAACGATCGGTGATCAAATAACCGGCGCGAAGGCGACCGGTGACGAGGTAATCGAGTTCACGCTTTTCTGTGTAGAAGGCGGGGGTGCTGGAGAAGCCGCTTTGTTCCTGGCTGACGTCGGTTTTGTTGATGTCGGCAAGGAAGCCGATGACAAAACGATCGATCTGGAAGTCGTAACCGGCATGGGCACCGAAGGTGAGGCTTTCGTCGAAGTTGCCTTCGAAGTTGTCGCCAAATGCGGCGATGCGGTCGCCGTAGCTGCCGTCGAGATCGGTGTCGAAGTCGAGGACGCCGTCATCATCGCTGGGGTTGAAGGCGGCTCCGACTTGAACACCGAGATAAAATCCGGTCCAGGAGAACGGAGGTTCGGTGGGGGCCATGGTCATGGCTTCCATTTTGGCGGAGGCGGTTTCGCCGCCGAAGGTGGTGGTGCTGATGGCCGAGGCGACCAGCAGGGAGGTGAACGCCGCAAGAGAGGTGGTTAGCTTCATGGTTGTGTTTGTTTTGTTTGGTTTTTGATAAGGTGTTTGCGGGCATTTGGGGGGCAGTGCCAGCAAGTGGTTCCATTGAAGCGGTGGGGCGCGGGAGTGATTCGGATGAAAAGGTGTGGTGGATTTACTTTTTTCCCGGCAGATAATTATTCGATGAGGTGACAAAATGAAGAACATTGGGCGGAGGCAGGCCAGGGATAGAAAGCTGGAGAGCGGGGCGTTTTGTATTGCCAGCAGCCCACCTTGCTGGCAGAAAAAGAGGCGATTTGTTTGCCTGAAACGACCTTGCCAGATCTAAGTTTGTCGGGTGTTGTTGCGTTGTTAGATAGAATAAAAGACCCTGTAAATTTTTTAATCACCATGTTTTCGCGATCGGTTCAATCCTCATTGCTGGGCGGTCTTGTGACTGCGAGTGTTTTGGTATCTTCTGCTTCTTCGTCGTTTTTGATGGCGGAGTTGCCATCGAAGTCGGTGGCCGACTGGCCGGGATTTCGTGGCGTGAACAATGGCATTGCGCCTGCGTTGACGGTCTCGGACGTGTCCAAGGCGAAGTTGAGTGAAGTGTGGAAGGTGGAGACGCCGATGGGATTCAGTTCCTTCACGGTTGGAGAAACGCAGGTGTTTACCGTGGTGAAACGCGAGCTTGAGGGCAACCCGACCGAAGTGTTGCTGGCGTTGGAGGTGCGCACCGGCAAGGAATTGTGGGCCGCTCCTTTGTCGATTGTGACGAAGTATGATGGCGGTGGCGATTCAGGCACGGCGGACAACAAAGGTGGTGACGGTCCACGTTCGACCCCGGCCTTCAGCGACGGGATGGTTTACGTGATCGATGCCAATCTGGTCGTCACGGCGGTGGATGCGAAGACTGGCAAGGAAGTTTGGAAGCACGAGGTGATGAAGGAGAACGGCGGTAAAAACATCCGCTGGCAGAATGCGGCGTCGCCATTGATTGAAGGTGACGTGTTGCTCATGGCAGGCGGCGGCAAGGGCGAAGGTTTGCTGGGGCTGGACAAGAAGACCGGCAAGGTGGTGTGGAAGGGCGAGGACGATGAGATGACTCATGCAACTCCGGTGATGGCGGACATTCACGGAGTGAGGCAGTGCATCTTCTTCACGCAAAAAGGTTTGGTGGCCGTCGATCCAGCCAAGGGCACGGTATTGTGGCGCGGTGATTTCCCTTACAAGGTGAGCACGGCGGCCTCGCCGGTGGTGTTTGAAGACATCGTGTATTGCTCGGCCGGTTATGGCGTGGGAGCGGGCGCTTTCAAGGTGAACAAAAGCGGAACGGGTTTGAGTGCCGAGATGATCTGGCGTCGTGAGAACGAGTGCTTCAATCATTGGAGCACTCCAGTGGTGAAGGATGGCTATCTTTACGGCATGTTCAGCTTCAAGGAATATGGCGATGGCCCGGTGGCTTGTGTCGACATCCGCACCGGCAAGGACATGTGGCAGGAGAAGGGTTTTGGTCCTGGACAAGTGATCTTGAGCGGCGACACCGTGATCGCGCTGAGCGACAAGGGCGAGGTGGTGTTTATCGAGGCGAACCCGAAGGCTTACAAGGAATTGAAGCGTGAGACCCTGGTGGACGGCAAGGTGTGGAGTTATCCGGTGCTGGCCTACAATCGCATCTTTGCCCGCAGCACCACCGAAGGTGGCTGCTGGGAACTGAAGTAAGTGATTAAATGAGCGGATTGAGAAGATGTTGGCTGATCCTGACCTTGGTTGGGATCGGCTTTTTTATGTGGATGGCTTGGGGGTGGATGAATGTGTCGACGGGGCGTGTTGCGGATAGAATAAATCACGAAACCCGCCAGCAGATCATGGAGCTGACCCAGCTGATGGATGAGGTGAGATCGACGCGGGATCAGGGCAAGCTATGGACCCGCACTCGCGAATTGCTGGATGAGGCGAGGAAGGAATTGGAGGTGAGAGAAGAGAATTGGACGGAGGCCGGACGTAAAGAAGGAACTCCTGAACATGAACTGGTGCGGGCGTTGCAGTGGCGGGTGGCAACGATCAAGGAATTTTTGAGTTTGTGAAAGGGAATAGACTGGAAAGGGATGGACAGGTGGAGGTTGTCCCTTGGCGATCTCACTGAACATTTGAGCCGGTCCTCATCAGGCGTCGAATGAGTTCGGTGAGCGGCATCGCGAGAAGGCCGAATAGGACTCCTTGAACGAGAAACATCGTGTTGTGAAGGGGAAGATCGACCAGGCGGGAAACCTTGTGAATGAAGGAGATCCATGGGCTGTAGCCAAATGTGAGCAACAGCAGGTTACTGGTGACGGGAAGCAGGCGACCGACAGCGATTGCCATGGGTAGAAAAACGAGAATGGCGCAGGGAAGGTTTGATGCCTGCCAGAACTGGGTGCGAAAGGTCTGCGAATCCCGGGCGCTTGTTAGCAAGGCATTGCGATGCAAAAGAAAGGAACCGAGGGCGACCGAGGCAGTTCCGATAACGGCAATCAGGAGTTCTGGGCGCAATAATGTCCATAGGGATCGTGTGTCAGAATACGGATTCAATTCGGAATGTCCTGCCTGGATTCCAAGGCGGGTGGTGACTGCGTCGGCAAGCGTGAGCAGAACAAACGTGCCGATGAAAAAGGTTACCAAACGCATGAGAGTTGGAATTGTTAATGACCAGGCTCAGCGATGGCAATTGAAAATGCGTTGTCTACTACGTAGAACTCGCGACCAAAGCCAACTTGAGGGTTCGCCTTTGGTCTGGGTGGCGGCGTCATCGTCATGGTTCCTTGCGGAAGGCTCCGGACTGCCAATCGGCCTCGGAAATCCGGTCCGCGAATGGATAAGGCATAAAGGCCGAGTCAAGCAGCCATCCATGATGCCGAATCACTGGATCTGTGCTGCCGAAGTCAGCGACTACGGTCTCACCAACCTTCAAGACGTGGCCATCCATGTAATAGTCGGCAAAGTCCATCCGTCCATGCGTGGCGACATCGAAAGCCTCATCAAACACGATAATAAACCCGTGGCCTCTGGCAGGAGGATACGCACTGCCCTTGGCTGATGATCGGAGAAACTTTGCGGCCGCAATCGTGTAGCGATGTTCGTCTCGCTGAACGGTGCCAAGGTAATCAATCGTCTTCAGGTGATACGAAAATTCCCGATCTCCGTCTTTGTAAGTCTTCGAGGTCAAGTGATCGAGCTTCGAAGCCGCAAGCCCCTGAACCATCTTGGCGACAACGTCTGGCGTGTCGGTGGCGTCTCCGGGAGAATCTGCGAAGGCCAATGAACCTGCAACGAACAAAACTGGAATGAGGAAGCGCATGGAAGTTGGTGCTAAATCATTTGTCTGTCCCTTGGAACGATTACTGAATACACACTGTAACTCATAAATGAAATCACCGTCCATCCTGCCAACAGAAGAACAGGGCGACCTTCCTGTAGGATCAATGAGTCTGCGACCACGAGAGGAATGAAAACGATAGAATCCACGATGCCCGCGAAGAATCGCTTTCCAAAAGTCTGGTAACGTGAGTAAATCATGGGTCTGTCCCTTGGGGTGTATTAATGCAACCCAACCTAATTTTTCACCTCGTTTTCAGGTTGCTGAATTCCCTGATCACTGCGGATAAGCCTCATCAATGTCTCGTCTGATATGTGTTGACCGATTATCTCAATGCCTGCGAGTTGGTCTTCCGGTGATTTATAGTATCGCCGTAAGTTAAACTTAATTTCGAATATTGTCTCTTCTAAAGCCAATTCTATCGGGCGTTGCCTATCAAATCTCGTCTGCAGCTCCTTATATTTTTCATATAACCTATTGAATTTGTCTATGTTATTTCTTCCAACCGCCATCATTTCGCGTTCTAAGGCAGACATGCTGTTCTTGAGGGTGACATCTGAATGCTTGAACAGAACAGCAGCAAGTTTGGAACATCGTCCTAATTTTTCATCTCGGATCTCCTGCCATCCCTGATCGCCAGTTATCCAGATACATTCGTCGACTTCCTTCTTAGCTGAGTTGAAAGTATCTTTCGACGGATTGACGTCTAGATTCTTTAATGCCTCATCAAATTTCGCTTTAGAAGGAATATGGGAATCGGCGTGCAGGCTAAGGGCCCAACACAGAAGGAACAGGATAAAAACAGGGCGCATAAGTGTGTTGTTCCTAAGAGCTATAGGCTAGGCTTGCGGGAGGTGTCGATGACGGCGCAGAAGCCTTAAAAGTCTTAGCCTGCGTCCGTTTGTTCGCCATTCTTGTTTGTGTCTGTCATGGTTTCTATTTGGTAGTTGCTGGCTTCGTAAGCCTAGTCATCTCATCGATCAGCCAATAGCATTTGTAATAGTTCTGTGGCATCCAGCCGCCAACAACCTCTGGTCGCTCAAATACGGTGGTATTTCCTGAATAAATGAAAAATACGATGCGGCGGTAGTCGTCGTTAGGACTCAGGCCATTGATCCAACCGCACTTGGCTTCGACGACTACCTTGGCCGCAGACCCCGCTGAAGGTTGTTCAATTTTCCAGTTCCCTGTGAAAGTTCGCCCACTCATTCCGAGTGGGTCTGATCTAAATGTCCCGTCCTTGGCAAAGATGTAGGAAGACGTCCCGTCGACAAGGATGATGCCCGAACCTTTCATTTCGATTGCGGGATCGGGTGGCGGCGCCGAAAGGCAAGAGACTGTAGCGATAACGAGCAGCACCGTGACGATGAGGATGGCCGATCGGTTGGTTTTCATGGCTTTGGGTTCCGTTTTTTGGGCGAACGTCAAAAGTGGTGGCGCGGCGGCCCATGGCTCACAGAGCGAAGCGAACGAGGGGGCTTTTCCGCCCTTGCCAGCCACGTCTTGTTCGACTTTTATTCGTCTACTTACCGAATTTAGAAAGTTCAATCAGTTGATCCACATATTTCCTCGGAAAAGAGGGGCCGTAGTTTCCCATGATCGAAATGACTTCTCTCCCTGGAAGGGGAACGAGAATCACAAACTTTTTGGCTTCATCGTCATGATAATTCATCCACTCTATAGGCATTTCATCAGGATTGAAGGGCGGATTGAATTTCAAGACGATTCCTGATTCTGTGGGTATCATCTCCGTCTCCCATCTTGTTTTTGCATCCTTAGCCTTGGACTCTGGGTAGGCCACTGACCCTAATTTCGCATTGGCCCAGAGACTGAGCTGGCCGTGGCTCTGTCCAGATACTGTGTATTGCTCAGCCAAGATCAAAAAGACCTTTCCGATAACACGATCAAGTTCAGGGTCGGTCGCTGCGCGCGCCTGTTCCGAAGCACAGAAAACCAGTAAACACATGGAGATTCCGACGAAGTGGCTTTTCATTTTCTTGATCGAACAGGCGGTTAAAACGACGTTGTGAAGAATAATATCACCCTATATGCTTCAATATTGAAGATTTTTCGAGTTCTGATCCGATTTCACCTGCAAAACCACACGGATATTTGGGAGATCATGTGTATGTCCCTTGGGGTGCGCAGATTGAGTATGTGGGAGGGCAGGATTGGGGTTTAAGTTTCCTACATTCGGGGGTAAGGAAGAGAGCTGAGACCGACGAAACGTCGGTGGTCCGACCGGGGAAAGCGAGCCTTCTTACGTCGGCTGCTACGTTGGAGAGGGCGCAATTACCCAGACGAATGCCATGGCGTCTGGTCCCTTGGGCTCGTGGCTGGGGGAAGGGAGAGAAATGAATGATGACCGACGACACGTCGGTGGTCCGATGGGGGCTAACGGCGTTTGCCGCCGCCGCTTTTCTTTTTGCGGCCGAACATAATAGCGCGGGCTTTGTCTTCGTTGTTGAGGACGGTGGTGTATTTGTAAGGGAAGTTGTCGAGCTTGCGGCGTTCGATGGTCTGGCCGATGAGGCGCTCGATGCTGGCGACGTTGCCGATTTCGTCGGCGGCGAAGAGGGTGAAGGCGTCGCCTTCCTGCTTCGCACGGCCGGTGCGGCCGATGCGGTGGACGTAGTCTTCGGGGTTCTCGGGAACCATGTAGTTGATGACGTGGGTGACGCCGCTGACGTCGAGGCCGCGGGCGGCGACGTCGGTGGCAACGATGATCTCGTATTCACCTTCACGGAAACCTTTGAGGGCTTTTTCGCGATCCTTCTGGCCGATGTCGGAATGCATGACGGTGGCTTTGTGCTCGCCGTCGCGCTGGATGGAACCGAACAGGCGGTCGGCATCCATCTTGGTGCGGGTGAAAATCATGACGCTGTGGAAATCGGTGCGGCGCAGGAGCTCGAGGATGAGTTCTTCGCGCTGGTCGCTGGCGACAGGATAGAGGTAATGGCTGACGGTTTCGGCAGGGGAGAAGCGGATGCCGATTTCGACGGTGGAAGGGTCTTTGAGCGCCCAGTCGGCAAGGCCTTTGATCTGTGGCGGCATGGTGGCCGAGAAGAACAGGGTCTGACGGTTGGAAGGGGTTTTTTCGACGATGCGGCGCACGTCGGGGAGGAATCCCATGTCGAGCATGCGGTCGACTTCGTCGAGAATCAGGACTTCGAGACCGCTGAGGTCGATGTCGCCTTCGCCCATGAAATCGAGGAGTCGACCAGGGGTGGCGACGACGATGTCAACGCCTTTGTGGAGGCCTTCACGTTGTTTGCCGTAACCAACGCCGCCGTGGACGAGGAGGGTGCGGAGGCCGGTGTATTTGTTGAGGCGTTCGAAGTTTTCGACGACCTGGGCGGCGAGCTCGCGGGTGGGTTCGAGGATCAGGCAGCGCAGTTTGCCGGGAGGGCCGAGTCGGCTGATGGTGGGCATGCCGAACGCGGCGGTTTTGCCGGTGCCGGTTTGGGAGGCACCGATGAGGTCTTTGCCGGCGAGGATGATGGGGGCGGCTTTGACCTGGATCTCGGTGGGGTTTTCGTAACCGAAGTCGCGGATGCCGGCGAGGATGGCGGGGCTGAGACCGAGGGCTTCGAAGTTGGCGGGATAAGGGCCTTCAGGGACGGGAGGAGCGGGTGGGGGTGGCTCGGGATCGTGACGGACGCGGGGTTCGCGGGGGATGTCGTCCTGGGAATTACTGCGGGAGGGACGGCGGCCGGAGCCTGAGCTTGGGCCGGAGCGTTCGTTGCGATCATTGCGCGGGCCACGGGAGTTGCGGTCGCGGTCACCGGAGCGTTCGGAACGTTCGGGACGTGGAGCGCGTTCACGGTCACGTTCACCGGTGCGGGGGGCGCGGCTGGATTCGCTGCGACCGCGTGGGCGATCAGAGCTGCGATCCCGCTCACGTTCGCGTTCACGGGCAGGAGGGGCTGCTTCGGCAGGCTTTTTCGCCGCTGGCTCGCTGACGGGTTTTGTGCTGAGTCCTCCGGTGAGTTTCTTGATGCCAGCTTTGATGCGACCGAAGAGGCTGCTTTTGGCTTTGGCTTTTTCGGGGGCTTCCGTTTGACGATGAGGAGACACTAGGTTTTGCGGGGAATGGTGGTGGCGGGGTAGGACGGGTTATATCCACCATTTTCGTGGAATTGCAAACTATTGCATTGGGGCCTCTCCCGTGGGGGAAGGATGCAATGGAGGTTCAGGCGCAGAGGGCGACGTATTCCAGCGACTGCATCTCGAAGCGTTCCATCTCCTGCTCGATGTCGCGCAGTTGATGAGTGAGCACGCAGTAGCTGTCGCGATTGAGGTGTTGCTGGTGCATGAGGGCGGCCATGCAGAGGGGGAAGGGGGAGGGTTCGAGGGTTTCGCGGCGGGCGCGGCGCAGGCACCATTCGAGTTGTTCAACCAGGGCGGTGGCGGGCCAGAATCCGAGGTTCGCAAAGTGTTGAACGGTGGCGAGGGCTTGTTCGATGCTGACGATCAGGTTTTGGTTCACGGTAGTTCTCCTGCGTGGTGCAGGTAAGGAACGACGGTGTTGTGACAGGTGGGGGAGGGATTGGTTTAATGGGTGAGGGGCGACTGAATGATGCGAAGTGAAACTTCGCGGTCCCTAGATGATGCTCTCAAGGTTGAAACCTTGGAGGGATTGGCGTTGTTGCCAGGCTTGGGCGAAGCCGAGGTGGCGGGTGATTTCACCGGCGACGATGAGGCAGCGCATGCCTGCGGCGGTGGCGGCGCGGAGGCCGTTTTGGGAGTCTTCGATGACGAGGAGGTCGGCGGGAGGAAGGCCTAACTGACTTGAGGCGTGGAGAAAGAGGCCGGGGTCGGGTTTGGCGCGACCGACGTCGTCGAGAGTGGTGACGTTTTGGAAGAAGGAAAGGAGATCGAGCTTTTGCAACCAGCCGTTGACCCAGTTGGAGGAACTGCTGCTGGCGACGGCGCAGGGAATGGAGTGATCGCAGGCCTGTTGGAGAAGTTCACGAACGCCAGGAAGGGTGTCCTGATGTTGGAGAAGTTCGGTCACGCGCTGACGACGACGCTGGGTGATGGATTCCCAGGGAAGGGTGCGCTGGATGAGCCGTTCAAGTTCGACGGCGGGGTCGTAGTGGCCGAAGTCGCTGCCGACGCACTGGGCCCACGTTTCAATGGTGAGCGGGTGTCCGTGTTCCTGATAGAGCTCGTGCCAGGCCTGGTAGATGGCGGTCTCGGTGTCAACCATGAGACCGTCGAAGTCGAAGATGAGACCGCGAACAGGGGCGGACGAGTTCATCGAGATCGATCGGAATTGGAAGAGGGAAAGCCAGCGGGAGTCGAGGCGGCTGCTCGGCTGGCTACTCGACTTTCATGACGCCGTTCATCAGCATGGCGTGGCCGGGAAAGCTGCAGATGTAGGGGTAGTCGCCAGCTTCGGCGGGGGCGGTGAATTCGATGGTCTCCGTTTGTCCGGGCTGAAGTAGTTTGGTGTGGTGGAGCACTTCAGGAATCTCGGGGATGTAGCCTTTTTCAATAGGAGCAGCCATCATGGCGTTGGCGCCGACGATGAGTTTGTCTTTGCTACCCAAGACGCCGAGGACCCAGTTGTGAGGGAGGGGGACGGGGCTCTTGTTTTCAAAGGTGAGTTTGACGGGCTGTCCGGCTTTGACGCTGAAGGTTTTCAGGTCGAATGCCATGGGGTTGACGGTGTCCGGTTTGATGAGGATTTCGGCGACGTCGACGACGGGAGTGCCTCCAGCGACCGTGGCGGTGGGGTCGGCAACTCCGGCGGCAGCGACTGGCGCTTCAACTTTGGCGGGGGCGGTGTCACCTCCATTGCGAATGACGATGCCGCCATAGATGAGAGCGGTGCCGGCGACGAGGGAGAAGATGGCAAATCCTGCGCCGAAGAGGAGGTTGATGACTTTCCAGATGCCGCCGGTTTCTTGTTCTTTTGTGTCGTGATGGGTTGCCATGGGTAAGGGAGCGTTAGTTAAGTCAGAATTGAAGCGGCGGAAAGCAAAAAGTTGGGTGGAAACTGGAGGATGAGTTACGCGTTCGCCAGAGGGAAGAGCGGATCTTCCGGCGAAATGAGGATGGGATGCAGTTGCCGGGCCTCGGCGATCCATTGGGTGGCGAGGTCACGGCGGGAAAGGTGGTTCAACAGCCAGCGGGCGTTTTCCAAGGCGGCCTGGACGAGTTGAGGGCAGGTTTCCGGGTGCGCTTCGAAAGTTTGGTGGAGAAGGTCGACGGCTTCCTGGGTTTGCAAATTGGCGCTGAGTATGCGCACTCGCAGGGGGATGAAGTCGGGATTGTCCGCAGGAAGTTGGTGCAGTTCAGCAAGGGCCTGGGAGGGCATGCCGAGTTCGAGGTAACCTTCGAGAACGGTGATGACGGTTTCGGTTTCGCTGGCGAATTCGGGTTTCTCGCTGAGGACCTGGCTTTGCAGTCGTTGGGAGGCAGAGGGGGAGAGGGGCCGGTCGCCGTCTTCGGTTTCCTGGGTGACGAGATACACCCAGTCGTTGCCGTCCTTGTGCTGCCGCCAGCTGTTGTAGGTGAGGAGGGCGGTGAAGAAGAGTATGACGCTGGTGATTTCCAGGATGAACGGGGTGGTGAAAACCGTGAAGATGGCGATGGAGGTATTCAACACCACCTCGCGCGCGGTGGGGTTGAAGCTGACCAGGGCTGCCAGGCCGGCGATGGCGGCGAGGATGCAGACGATGGGGCCGATCAGTTGGGAAGGAAGGCGCATCGGTGCGGGTGATGAAGGGGAAGGGGAAGACGACGTGGGCACGGCAGTTACCGTCGCTCAATCTGGGCGAAGGGCAACCGCGAAAGGGGAAAGGGGGGCGGACCGGACCGGACGGAGATTGCTTCAGCGGCGGCGTTGGGCGGCGAGCAGGAGCAGTCCGCCAAAAGCGAGGAGAGCGCGGGAAGGTTCGGGGACGGAGGTCACGGAGAGGCTGCCGATGGTGGCGGTGGTCCAGCCATTGAACGAGTCGGTAGGGGCCGAAGCACCGATTGCCCCCATGTTCTGCACGCCCATGATGAAGGAGGAGTTGCCCCAGCCGTCGGTGGCGTTGCCCCAGCTTTCCATGTCGCCGAGCGACCAGGTGCCGCTGTGGACGGAGGTGGCGGAGTCGGCGCCGTAGAAAGTGAGGCTCCATTCGGTGGCGGTGGCGGTGAAGTCCAGCCCGGTGGCGATGAAGCTGAGGGTGCCGCTGCCATTGGGGGCGACGACATTGGGGTCGGTGGCAGAGGTGCTTGCGTTCTTTTTGGAGCGCACGCTGAAGACGGTGGCGGTGAGGGCACTGTTGTTGGTGAGCTCGATGGAGATTCCGTCGTTGCCGTTATTATAGAACTGTCCGAAGGAGTTGCCACCTGCGGCGGGGTTGGCACCGACATTGGTGTAGGTTTGATTGTCGCGAGGGATAAATCCGAAACGAAAGCGGGCCTGGGTGCCTGCGTGGTCACCACTGCTGCTCAGGGTTAACTCGCGCATGGCGACGCTGATGGTGTTTTGGTAGAGATTGAGCGGGGCGTGGGCGCTGTTGGTGTAGAGAACACTGCCGCTCCACTGATTGGGCATGGCACTACCACCGCCAATGGCGTCGGTGCTGATGGTGAGGATGCCACCGCTCTCTGACAGGTTGCCTGATCGACTCCAACTGGCAACGGGCAGGGTGGTCGCGCCGGTGGTGGGGTTGCTGTTGTCGAAGTCGTCCTGAATGACGATGGCCGACTGAAGGGACGGTTGATTGGCCAGCATGGTGCCGATCAGCAAGAGTGAGCCCAGCAGAGGCAGCCGAAATGTTTTCATAGGAGGGGGGAGTTTGTCGGCGGAGGCGGTGGTTTTCAAGGGATTTTCCACCGCTGGCTTCTCAGCGTTTGCGGCGGTAGGCCAGAAGGAGGGAGCCGACGAGCAGAAGAAGGGCGCGGGACGGTTCGGGGATGGCGGAGGCGGTGATGTAATAACCGTCGGCACGGATGTCCTGGGTGAAGTTGAAGCCGTTGAGGCCGGTGGTGCCCAGGGCAATGCCGGCGGTGGCGCGGTTGGCTTCAGCGGTGCCGGACCAGTCGATGAGTTTCCAGGTCTGGCCTTCGACCCAGCTGGCGGAGTCGAACCCGGCGAGGAGAATGGTGGCGGAGGTGAGGTCGGTGGTGCCGGTGGTGAAGAGGTCGAGCTGGTCGCTATCGGTGCCGTAGAGGTCGAAGAGGATGTCGCCACTGACGGTGATGCCGACGTTGTTGACGGCGGTGCTGTTGCCGAGGGTGAGGGTTTGGGCTCCGTCGCTGAGGAGATTGTGGCTTCTGCCGATCATGAGCTGGCTGGTCGATCCGAGGCTGATGGATTGGGCGTTGCCGCCGGTGATGCTGCCGGTGCCGCCGAGGGTGGCGGTGTTGTTGACGAAAACGCTGCCGGCGCCGGTGGCGGAGCCAGCGGTGTTGGTGGCGAGGAAGGTGCCGGCGTTGATGGTGGTGTTGCCGGTGTGGGTGCTGTTGCCGCCGAATTCGGAGATGCCGGTGCCTTCTTTGGTGATGGAGCCGCTGCCGGAGAGGGCACCGGTGTAGACGGTGTTCTGGTTGTTGGCACCAAGGGTGAGGGCGACGGCGTTGGTGGCGAGGTTGTTGAGGGAGAGGTTTTGGTTGCCTTTGAGGCCGCCGAAGCTGGTGGATGTGGTGGCGTGGCCGAATTCGATGCCGCCGGGGGTGGCGAGATTGACGGTGCTGCTGGCGACGGAACCGGTGAGGGAGCCGAAGGTGAGATTTCTCAATTCGGCGGCTGCGGTGCCCTGGGTGTTGCGGCTGAGGGTGATGACTTTGGTGCCGTAGTTGATGGCGGTGATGAAGGTGTTGCCATCCAGACCCGTGCCAGCGATGCTTTGACCGACGGAGAGGCCGGAGACGTCGAAGCCGGTGAGGTTGATGGTGTTGGTGCTGTTGCTGAGGGTGACGGCATTGAGGGTGGCACCGGCAGCTTGAAGGATTTCCACAACGCCACCAGTGAGGTTGGTGTCGCCGGTATGGGTGCTCGCTCCGCCGAGGCGCAGGCGTCCGGTGTTGCTTTTGGTGACGGCGAGGCTGCCAGCGAAGGTGCCGTTGAAAAGGGTGGTGCTGGTTTGGTTGATGGTGAGGGTGGCGGGGCCGCCGCCAGCGCGTTCAACGGTGCTGGTGATGATGCCGGGATTGATGCTGGCCTGGTTGACCTGGGTGACGCTTTGATTGAAACCGTTGAGATCGAGGGTGGAGGCGGCGGTTCCGTAGTTGACGCCCATTTGCAGCGAAGTGACGGGCAGGGCGTTGTCGACGCCAAGGACGAGTCTGCTTCCGCTTCCCAAGGTGGTGCCGTTCCAAATGTTGCCCGCGACATTGACGTTGATGGTGCCGCCCTGGTCGCTGTAGAATGAACCTCCTCCGAGGTTGATGGGGGTGGTGTTGAAATTGACGGTGCCGCTGTTGAGGTTGAAGACGATCTGGTTGCCATTGCCGGTGACACCGCCATTGATGTTCAACACCTGACCGGAGCCGCCGGTGCCGAGGCGCAACTGGCCCTGGAGGGTGATGGTGCCGGTGATGGTGTTGTTGTTGCCGGAGCTGGTGCTGAGCATGCGGGCGTAGAGATTGGTGGGGTCGCCGCCGACAAAGGTGAAGTTTTCCGCAATGGTGACGTTGTTGCCGAGCGTGAGGAAACCTCCGCCTGCGGTGTAAACGGTGGTGCCTGCGCCGACACCGGTGGAGCCGAGTGCCTCGCTGTGGGTGACGTTCAGAAATCCGCGGCTGATGACGGTTTCTCCGGTGTAGCTGTTGGCGTTGGAGAGGGTGACGGTGCCGTCGCCAGCCTTGATCACCTTGGAGGGGTTCACGCCGTTGTCGCTGATGCTGCCGCTAATGACGATGCTGCGGGTGCTGTCCGGTGCGCTGAGGATAAGTTCATTGGTGCTGCCGATGGTGGCATTTCCGCTGAGGGTGAGAATGCCGGTGCCGCCGTTGAGGATGCCGTTGGCGGTGTAGTCGCCGCTGATGGTGGCGGCTGCGCCGGTGTAACGTAGGGTGTTGAAGGTGGTGGCTGCGCCGAATGCGCCACTGGCACCGGTCTGGTAATTGGTGGTGCTGCTGGTGAGGGTGTCGAGGGCGGAATTGGCGGTGGTGTAAGTGTAGGCCTCGATCTGGTTGGTGGTGAGGTTGCGGGTGGCGTAGGAGGTGCTGGCTGCGGTGCCGAAGGTGGCCCAGGGACCGATGATGCCACTGGCGTCGACGGCGATGTTGGGGGCGATGACGGAACCAGCGCCACGAATGTTAAGGGTTGCACCGGCATTGCGGGTGAAGGTGCCGCTGTTGTGGGTGAAGGTGCGTCCGGTGTTGATGTTCCAGATTTGTCCGGAGTTGGCGAGCAGCGCGAGGTTGGTCTGGATGGTAAGACTGGTGAGGTCGGCGCTGCTGAGATCGATGGTGGAGTCGTTGTTCGGGTATCCACCGCTGGCAGAGCCTTGGTTGACGCCGCCGAGAGTGAGCGTGCCGACGCCGCTGATGACGACCGTTCCAGTGGTGTTGAGGAGTTCGATGCCCAGCCAGGTGCGGCTGGTGGCGAGGTCATTAACGAGAGAACTGGTGTTGTTCCAGCGGGCAATGTCGTTGGTGCCTGGAAGGCCACTCCATGCGCCCGCTTGGTCGATGGTGATGGCGTCGCCGTCGCGCGTTTGGATGGCGGCTTGAGTTGCGGAAGCAAGTCCGGTGAAGAGCAGCGCTCGCAGGATGGAGATGCTGATGGAGGAGGGTTTGAAAGCCATGAGGTTGAGCAGGTTGCGGTCGGGAATAGTCTGCCAGTTTAGCGATTGGTTGATGGCTTGCCAATACAAAAGTATTCCACTGCGATGACCAGCGCGAACTCTCCTCGTGAGAGACTCGGGGAGGTGTCAGTTTTTGGGTGCAGGCTGCCTAATCTTCGACCGGAATAGCCTTGACCGGGGCGGGGAGGATTTGGCTGGGTTTAAGCAACTCTCCAGTTTTGCTGTCGACGGGAATGGCGACCGGGATAGGATGGTTGGCAGCCGTGTCCGTCGTTTCAGAAGGGATCGTCAAAGCGGAGGTATGAGCGGGGACGATCCAGCTGACTTTGGCGGTTTCCACGGAGGAGATGGCGGGGAGAGAACGAACGGAGGCCGATGGAGGGGATGCGACAGGAGCCTCTTCAGTTTTGGCACCGAAGTTGAACATGGCATTGGCAAACATGAGACCACCGCCGAGCAGGACGATTCCGCCGGTGACCATCGCCGTGGTGACGTAGGAGCCGCGTCGGGCGGCACCTCTGCGCTCGGGACGACGGGCGCGGAATTGGCGAGAGCGAATCCATGGGCCGAGGTTGGAGACGAGATAACGGTAGTCCTTGGCTCCGGCGAGGGGCGGGGGCTGGAGCTGGTCGAGAATGGCACTGGCATCGACCTTCAAAAATGCGGAGTAGGTGCGCAGGAAACTCTTGGCGTAGGTCAGCCCGCCGTGGCTGTTGTAATTGTCGTCCTCAAGGTCCTGCAGCCGGGCTGCGGGGATGCGGGTCTTGTGAGCGACATCAAGCAGGCTCAGACCGCGTTTGGTGCGGGCTTGACGAAGTTGGGAACCGAGGGAGAGGGACATGGCAGGTGGTTTGTGGGAAACCGGGCGGAACTAGGCGGATGAACAGTCTATTAGATACTGTGATACGTTTCAAGCTTTTCGAATGCGCCTATAGTTCTACAAGAATTTCGCGGGGCTTGGCGCCTTCGCCGGGGCCGATGATGCCGCGTTCTTCCAAAATGTCCATCATCCGGGCGGCGCGGGTGTAGCCAAGTCGCAACCGGCGCTGGATGAGGCTGGTGGAGGCTTTTTTCTCGGCGGAGATGATGTCGAGAACTTTTTCGAGAATGGCTTCGTCCTCGGGGGTGGTGGTGCCTTCGTCTTCGTCGTCGTCCCAGTTGTCGGAGTCGTCACCGAGGGTGGCTTCGAAAACGGGCTGGCCTTGTTCGCAGACAAAATCGACGAGTTGCTGGATTTCGTCGTCGGTGACCATGGTGCCCTGGGCGCGGATGAGCTGGCTGGTGCCGGGGGGGAGATAAAGCATGTCGCCTTTGCCAACCAGTTTGTCGGCACCTTTGCGGTCCATGATGACGCGGCTGTCGAGGGCGCTGGAGACCTGAAAGGCGATGCGGCAGGGGATGTTGGCCTTGATGGTGCCGGTGACGACATCGGCACGAGGGGTTTGGGTGGCGACGATCATGTGAATGCCGGCGGCACGAGCTTTTTGGGTGATGCGCTGGATGGCGCCCTCGATGTCGGCGGGGGCGGTTTGCATGAGGTCGGCAAGTTCGTCGATGATCACGACGATGTAAGGGAAGGTGTCGGGGACTTCGAGTTCGGGTTCTTTGCGCGGAGGTGGTTCGCTGTTGCCTTCCCAGAATCCGCCGGGGCTGTAGCCGTCTTCAGCGTCCAGTTCATCAAGGACGTTGGAGCTGTCGTATTTGTCGGGATGGGGCAGGGTGTCGCGTCCGCGTTTGTTGCTTGTGGTGGGTGGAGGGGAGGATTTGGAAATGGGGGGCGCGATGGCGACGGCGGCAGTGGCGGCTCCGGCACCGAGCCGGCTGGTGGTGGAACTGCGGGCGGCAGAGGCAGCGGAAGCGGCGCGGGTGATGGTGCCGCCGCGTTTGCGGGCGTTGAAGGCGTCAAAATTACGGCAGCCTTCCTTGGCGAAGACCTGGTAGCGTTTTTCCATTTCGTTGACGACCCAACGAAGGGCGAGGAGGGAAAGTTTGGGATCGGTGACGACCGGGAGGGCGAGGTGGGGGAGGTCTTTGTAGCCCTGCATCTCGACGAATTTGGGGTCGATCATGATGAAACGCAGTTCATCGGGGGCAAAGCGGCAGAGCAGGCTGGTGATGATGCTGTTGATGCACACGGATTTGCCGGATCCGGTGGCGCCGGCGACCAGCAGGTGGGGCATGGAGGCGAGGTCGGCAATGATGGCTTTGCCGTAGACGTCCTTGCCGAGGGCGATGGGGATTTTGGCTTTGCCGCTCTGGAAGGCGTCGTCTTCGAGAAGTTCGCGGATGGGGACGACGATTTTTTCGCGGTTGGCGAGTTCGATGCCGACGGTGTCCTTGCCGGGGATGGGGGCGAGAATGTTGAGTCGCTCGGCTTTGGTGGCACGGGCGAGGTCGGCTTCGAGGTTGACGATGCGGTTGACGCGCAGGCCGTCGCTTGGGTAGACCTCGAAGCGGGTGATGGCGGGGCCTTTGGTGATGTCGCCAGCGGTGACCTTGATGTCGAAGGTGCCAAGCGTGCGAATGATGGTGTTTTGCATCTCGCGGAGCTGCGAGTCGTCGGCGGGATCGCGCTCGGTGGGAGGCGGCCAGCTGAGGATGTCCAGCGGCGGCATGACGTAATTTTTAAACAGGGAGGTGAGGCTCTGCGGTTTGGCGAAGGCAGCTCGCTGCTCCTTCTGTTCCTGGCGTTTTTGCCAGACTTCGGCGAGCAGCGGTTTGGGTTTGGGGGTTTTGGGGACGGTGGAGTCGTAGATTTTGGGGATCGGGTTGACCGGAGGAAGGTCGAGCTGGGTTTCGATGAGGTCCTTGCGTTTGCCAGTGGCGCTGGCGCTGCCTTTGCCGCGACTGAGGTCGGCTGGCGGAGCGTTGAAGGGTTGCAGGGCGGCGCGTTCGGCGGCTTCGCGTTTGAGGCGGCGGTTGATCCAGTATTGGACGAACTGGTCGCGGCTGCTTTTGAGAATGTGGACGGCGACCTGGATGGGGTGCATTCCGGTGACGAAGATCATGCCGATGAGGTAGGCGAAGCCGAGGGAGATGATGGAGCCGACTTCGCCGAGGATGCCGAGCAGGAGCATGCCGCCGACGACGTAACCGAGTCCGCCACCAGCACCGAGCGGGGTGATTTGTGGGGCGTCCCATTCCCAGAGGGTTTGCAAATAAAGTAGAGCCGCAGCGCTGGTGACCATCAGGGCGAAACCCATCCAGGCACGCAGGGTGATGCGCATTTGGGAGGTAAGTTTGCAGACGCCGAACCAGGTGAAGCAGATGGGCAGGACGTAATTGGCTCCGCCGAACATCCAAAAAGTGTAACCGGCGAGGACGGCACCGGAGCGCCCGATGAGGTTGCGGGCCAGCGGGGTGGGAGTGTCAGAGAGAGGCAGCCAGGGAGCCCAGGCGGGGAGGTCGGCGGGATCGTAGGAGATCAGCGCGAGAAAATAGAAGAGGGCGATCAGTAAGAAGATAAACCCACAGGCGGCATGCCAGTGGGGGGATTCCACCTTTTGCTCGGTTGAGAGCTTGCGCTGAGGTCGGCTGAGGGCGCGGGCGGGCATGTGCTGGTGGTGATCGCTGGGGAGACTCCTGAGTGGAAAAGATGGCAGATTATCTGCACAAGTAGAATTCTGATAACGCTGAACAGATAAGACTACCAGAATTTCTAGATTTGTTCAAGTGTCGAGTGGGATTTGATCCGGACAGGTGGTGTGTGAGCGGTTTTCCCGGACCATGCGAAGATTCCGTCAGGTGGTAAAGGTTGCGTCGCGGAGTGGCTTTGTCTAAGTTTGGGACATGTTGTCTATTGATTGGTCTGTTTTGCGTTTTGTGCCGGTGTATCAGGAGAGGGTTTGGGGTGGTCGGCGTTTGGAAACGTTGTATGGACGTCAGTTGCCGAAGGAAGGCACGCCGTATGGGGAGAGTTGGGAGATTTGTGATCGGGTCGAGGCGCAGAGTGAAGTGGCGGAAGGGCCGTTGCAGGGGTGGAGTTTGCACGATTTGTGGATGAGGTCGCGCGTGGAGGTTTTTGGGGAGAAGTTTGCGAATCACAAGGCGGAGCGGTTTCCGCTGTTGTTGAAAATTTTAGATGCTTCGGAGGATCTGTCGATTCAGGTGCACCCGAATGACGGCAATGCGGAGCTGGTGAGTGGTGAGGCGAAGAGCGAAGCGTGGTTTGTGGCGAAGGCGGACTCGGGGTCGAAATTGTATGCAGGATTGGCGGAAGGGGTGACTCGCGAAGGGTTTGAGAAGGCGATGGGCGACGGATCGCTGGCTGCGCAGGTGCAGGTGCACGAGGCTGTGGATGGTGGTTGTGTGGCGATCGCCGGTGGCGTGATGCATGCGATTGGGGCGGGGTTGGTAATTTTTGAGATTCAGCAGAACAGCGACACGACGTATCGGGGGTTCGACTGGAACCGGGTGGGGTTGGATGGGAAACCGCGCGAGCTGCATCAGGAGGCGGCCATGAAGGTGACCGATTTTGAGGGGGGGCCGGTGAAGTGGCAGCGTCAGGTGGGGTCGCGGATTTTGGACTGGGAGTATTTTAAGCTGGACCGGTTTTCGGTGAGCAAGTTTGAGGAGCGCCGGGCACCGGGGTTTGGGGAGTTTGTGATCGGAGCGGTGGTGTCGGGCGAGATCTCATTTGATGAAACGACGCTGCGAGCGGGAGATTTTTTCCTGGTGCCAGCCCTGGCGCGGGGAGAAGCGAGGCGGTTGCGCGGGGAGTCGGCTTCGGCGGAGATCCTGTGGGTAAGTCTTTGAAAGGATGAAGGATGAAGGAGGAGGGATGAAGGAGGAGGGATGAAGGAGGAGGGATGAAGGAAGGGAGCTGCGGAGATTTTTTCTGGATTGAATGCTGGAAAGGGGCGGGGAGTTCCGTTTATCGTGGTCTGATGAAACACGTTTCTTTTATTGTTGCTGTCGGTGCTTTGGCGTTTGGGTTGGGTGGAGCCCAGGCGGAGGAGGGGAAGGCGATCTTTAATGGCAAGGACCTCAGTGGCTGGGAAGGCAGCGCGGATTTGTGGTCGGTGGAAGATGGGGCGATCACCGGCAAAACGAAACCAAGCGAGGCGGATCCGAAAAAAGGTCACATCAAACACAACACGTTCCTCATCTGGCGCGATGGCAAGGTGGGCGATTTCGAACTGACGTTTAAATACCGCATGGTGGGGGGAAACAGCGGATTGCAGTATCGCAGCAAGGAGCTTGAAGCCGGGGAGTCGGGGCCGGTGATGAGTGGTTACCAGGCGGATTTTGAAGCGGGCACGAAATACAGCGGGATTTTGTATGAAGAAAAAGGGCGCGGGATCTTGGCGGAACGTGGTCAGCAAACGGTGATCAAACCACAGGAAAAGGATGCGGCGAATCCAAAGAGCAAGCCGTTCAAGGTGGAAGTGACGGGTTCAGTGGGTGATTCGGCGGCGATTCAAGCGGCGATCAAGTCGGAAGACTGGAATGAGTATAAGATTGTCGCCAAGGGCAATCATGTGCAGCATTTTATCAATGGACTGAAGACGGCGGAGGTGACCGATGAAGATGCGGGGAACGCACCGAAAGAAGGTTTGTTGGGTTTTCAGATTCACGTGGGCCCGCCGATGGTGGTGCAATTTAAGGACGTGATTTTGAAGGAGACGAAGTAGGGAGTTTTTGAGAGCGGCGGACTCCAGTCCGCCGTTTTTTCTCCGCGCTTCTGGAGGCGGTCTGGAGACCGCCTTTCCTTGCGGTGGGCGATGGTCAGTGCAATGATGCCGAATGATTCTTCCGCCCCATGAGCCGGATTTTTTTGAGAAGTGCGTGCGCTTTGTGTGTGGGTTTGTTCTGGGCGCTGGGGTCGGGCTTCTTGTGGCACTTCGGGATTTTGATGCTTCGGGCCTGACCTTGTGGCTGGTGGTTGGAGGGATGGCGGTTGTAAGTGGCGTGGTTGCTGTGAAGTATGGCGATGACTTTTGGCGCAGTGTGATGAAGTGGTGAGCGCGGAGGGTGAGGCGAGTCGGCCTGCTTGCATTGTGTATCAATAAAGAATACTCAAAGCCACGCAGGATACTCGTTTGTTGGTGGAATGTTACCTGGCATTGGAGAAGGTTAGTCGGTCTCAATTAGGGGTTGGCGGCCAAAGACGATGAATGGTTGGGCACCTATCAGCAGGCTCAAGATCAAGATCAGTGGCCAGGCTCTAACAGGTGGAGTGTGATGGTAGCTCGAAAGCACTGTCTGCCAGTATTCCTGGTAATAGGTTGCAGCAGCAGGCACGTCCTCGTGATGAACCACAACCCGCACACCGCCTATGGCATTGCTGAATTTCCAAACGGTTTGCACGGTGAATTCGTCGAACACGAAGGCTTCGATCTCATGGCTTCCCAAAAAAAGACGAAATAGATGGGCGTCTTCGGGAGTTTGGAACCGGGCAATGGTGTTCACTGTATAAAGTGTCTCTGAGGACGGCAGGGTATAGGTCCATTACGGAGGGCGGACATTCCTGTCCGCAGCGGGGCCAAAACTGAGGTGGACAGAAATGTCCACCCTCCTGCTCACCAATCGATCCCCTCATCAAAACAACGCCGGCGAAGGTGATACTGGCCGTTTTGTTCAATGAGGTAGTGGGTTTTGCGTTTGATGCCGGTGTGGGGGACGCTGGAGAGGCCGGGTTTGCATTGGCTGAAGTCGATGCGGCCGCGGCGGAAGAGGGTTTCTAAGAAACTTTGGGTGGCTTGTTCGACACCGGGAACGGGGGTGGAACCGGTATCGGGTGCCGCAGGGGCGATGAGTCCGCGTCGGGAGAAGGAGGCGGTGCGGACGACGAGGGCACCTTCCATCAGGCCATAGGCGCTGGCGCGCAGGATGATGTCGCGACCGCGTGGGATATCGTCGCCGCCGGCGTTGGGTTTTCCGGTGGCGAAGACGCGGACGGCTTCGGCTTTGAGGCTGCGGGCTCCTTCGAGGCTGAGCAGGCCGCGACGCACGAAGGCGCTGCGGAAGGCTTCTTCGAATTTGCCTTCGAACAGGGTGGCGTCGGCCCAGATGACTTGGGCGGCCATCTCGCTGTAAAACGCGGCGGTGAGGGCGGCGCATTGGACAGCGCGTCCGAGCAGTGCTGCGGCATCGACGCTGACCTTGACGATATCGGCGGGCGTGGGTTTGGAGGAGATGGCTTTGAGCATGGCGGCCATGCCTTCGAAAAATCCGGCGGTGAACAGGCGGGAAAAGGAGTGGGGTTCGGAGGAGAGTTCGTAGTGCGGGGCCATGGGGGGGAGGAACATGGGTTCGCGGTAGAAGAAGGAGTTCACGGCGTTGCGCAGGCAGTCGGCGGGGGCGGAGGCGGGGTTGACGGCGTGAACGGATTTGCCGAACTGCACGGCGAAGCGGGAGACGATGGAGTTCGAATACAGCATGCCGCCGGTTTCTTTGAGAACGGCGGCGGCGATGGTCTCGTTTTGCAAAGCGCTAAGCAGGGCGGTGAGGTCGGCGAAGGATTCGTGGAAGGCGGCGACTTCGTCGAGGGCGGCATCCCAGAGGTCGGGGCGCAGGGCGTCGAGAATGGCGTGGCCCATTTCGTGGGCGACGACATCGGGGCTGTCGGCGGTGTGGACGGTTTTGCCTTTGATGGTGGCGTGGTGGAAGGTGAGGGTTTTGCGGTCGTAGAAGGCGTTGAGGTCTTCGTGGCCGTTGAGCACGACTTCGAGGGGATTGCCGGTGCCGGTTTGCCACTGAAGGGTTTCGGGGAGACAGGGATGCCAGACGTTTTTGGCGCGTTGGATGGCGTCGGCGCAGTTCCAGTAGCGAAAGTGGGGGGTGCCAGGGTTGAAGAGCCCGGCTTTGGGAGCGGTGCCTTCGATTTGCAAGGGGAGGAGGCCGACGGAGAGGGCAGGGGCTGGACGTTTGGAGGGTTTGAGGCCGGATTCGGGATCGTTTTGCCAGACAGCGATCAGACTTTTTGAGCTGGAAGGTTTGGTGGTCGGTGGGGCGCTTGCACTTTTTTTGGTGGGGACGGGAGCGGGAGGCTTGACGATTTTTTTGACGACGCTGGCCGCAGGTTTGGCGACGGGTTTGGAAGAAGCGGACGGCTTGGATTTTTTCATGGGAGAAAGAGGCAAAGCGTAAAAACCTGTCGGGTCCGGCTTGGCTGACCGGGTTTGTTTATTTCCACAAAGCTACAGAATTGAGTCGCCGGTTGACAAGCCTTTTGCAGGTTTGTCCGTGCGATTTGTGAACGGGCATTGTGGTTGTCGGAGTAGAAGTCCCGATTTATGGGTGACTGAAATCATCATGACCCTGACGCTTCGATCTCCGGCAAAAATCAATCTGTGGCTGCGCGTGTTGCGTCGGCGGGACGATGGCTTTCATGACGTGGACACGCGGATGTGTCCGCTGGATCTGGCGGATGAGGTGACCCTGGAGCCGTCGGTGGATGGACTGGCAAAGCTGACGTGTTCGAATCCAGAACTGCCGGTGGATGAATCGAATCTGGCGATGAAGGCGTTGCGCGGATATGAAAAACGCAGTGGGACGACGCAGGCCTGGCAGATTCATTTGGAAAAACACGTGCCGCACGGGGCGGGTTTGGGCGGTGGCAGCAGCAATGCCGCGACGGTGTTGCTGGGGTTGAATCGCTTGAACGGCGGGGTGCTGAGCGACGAGGATTTGCACGAGATTGCGGCGGAGTTGGGGTCCGACGTGCCGTTCTTTTTGTATGGCCGGACTTGCGACGCGACGGGACGCGGGGAGGTGATTGAACCGGTGGAGACTTTCGACTGGGAGTTGCCGGTGGTGTTGATCAAACCGGGATTTGGGATCTCGACGCCTTGGGCTTACAAGAATTGGCGGGATTCAAAGGAGTTGGCGGGGGTGTTTTACGGGGTGCAGACGCAGCCTTGGGGGGAAATGATCAATGATCTGGAACGGCCGGTGTTTGAGAAATGGATTTGGCTGCCGACGATGAAGAACTGGTTGTTGGAGCAGGAGGAGACCGTGGCGGCGCTGATGTCGGGTTCAGGTTCGACGATGTTTGCGGTGGCCCGGAGTGAGGCGGATGCGGCGGTGCTGGCAGAGAGCACGAGGAAATTTTGCGGGGAATCGACCTGGGTGCAGGTGACGAGGACAAGAAAGTAGAAGGCTCGTCCCGAGCCTTGGTTGTAAAATGAAAAGGCTCGAGACGAGCCTTCTACTTTGTTTGTCGCGGGCAAAAAAAGTGGGCCGGTGGAACTCCCATTCCACCGGCCCTGGCATCAACCTCAACACACGTTACGCTTTACAGGCGCAACTAATTGGACAACAACCAATCACTCTCAAAAACACAGGATGTAGAATCTCAACTCATGCATCACTGTTCGCTATGTTTAGTCCCCCTCCGAGATGGGTTGTTCAAACTTTTGATGAAAACTTTTAAAATAATTTTAAGCCGCATTTTGAGGGGGCGGAAGTGGTTGAGTATTAGACACATCGGCATGTTGTAGTTCGCGACATTCTGTTGAGATGCCAAATTCGGTTGGACGCAACGGGAAGAAATTCGGTAGATTGCCACATGATTGTTCCAGAATTTTGGGCCGAAGGTCGGGTTCAGCACAAGGCGGATGGGCGTCAGGTGACGGTGCGCCGATTTGGGTGGTCGGATGTGAGCCAGGAAGAAGCGCAGGATCGTGCGAATGCGCGGGCGCAGGAAGCGATGCAGCGGATCTGGTCGGGAGAAAAACTTGATCGTCGGGAGCCAAAGGTGGCTTACAACGGGGCGGAAGGGGTGCCGATTCGAGAGGAGATCGTTTCGCGTCACGGCGAGGTGGTGATCACGCGCAACGGTTATGGGGCGTTGTGTATCAATACGCCCAATGTGCTTTTCGTTGATGTGGATGTGCAGGAAGGGGTGCCCCGGACCATGTCGTGTTCGGTGCTGGGGGTGCTACTGCTGGTTTCAATTGGCTACGGTCTCGTGCAGGGTTCCTGGTCGGCTTTTATGATGGGGGTGGCAGGGACTTTGATTCTGGGATGGTGGATGGCGGGTTGGTTGTTTCGTTTGTATGAATGGTTTGCGGGAGGGGCTGCGAAACGCGCCCGGAAACGCATGCATCGATTTTCATCCGCCCATCCCGACTGGCATTTGCGGATTTATGAAACCCCAGCGGGGTTCCGCGTGATGGTGTTGCATGAGGTGTTTGATCCGGTTGATGAACGGGTGGCGGAATGCTTCAAGTCGCTCCGTGCGGACGAGGTGTATGTGCGGATGTGTCGGCGGCAGCATTGTTTCCGGGCGAGGGTGAGTCCGAAGCCTTGGAGGATTGGCATCAAAGACCACTTGCCGCCACAGCGTGGGGGCTGGCCGGTGAAGCCTGAATTGATGCCGCGCAGGAAACTATGGGTGGAGGAATATGAAGCGAGATCGGCGGTTTTTTCTTCGTGCCGATTTGTTGAGCAATTAGGCAGCCTGCAGCTTCATCTGGAGGCCGAGCGGGTGATGCGATTGCATGATGATCTGGCAAAGGCGCATTCGGGGCTGCCGATGGGGTAATCTAAATAATCACTTGGGAATCTTGTTCAGCGTGTAATACGCGGCGGGGCGGCGGAGGGGGAGGTTGGATTGGGAGCGGAGATTGGGGAGATTAAGTTCTTGAACGTAACCTTCGCGGAGGCCCTGGCAGGTGAGGTGGACGGTGAATGCGTCTTCGGAGACCTGGGCTTTGGTGATTTTTACGGGTTGGGTGTCGATTTCATCGCTGCCGTATTTTTGGTGGAACAAATAGGTGTAGCTGGTCATCGCGTAGGTGGCAGGATCAGCGGCGATTTTTTCGTCAACGGGTTGGGTGAAGGTGAGTTTGAAGCCGGTGGGTTGGGCTTCCATCTTTTGGATTTCGAAAGGGGTTTTGCCGGTCCACTGGATGCGTTCAAGTCCGAAGGAGCGGATGCCTTGGGAGTTCCAGCCGCGGTTGGATTCGCCGACGACCATGGAGCCGTCGGGCAGGTAGGCGAGGCTGAGTCCGGCGCTTTGCAGGTTGCTGACGAAGTTGAAACAGGCGCCTTGATATTCGCCGTCGACTTTTTCGAGGTAGACGCGCATGACGCCGGAGAGGACGAATTCAGCGACGAAGAGCTGGTTGTCGAAGGGACCGAATTTGCCGTTGGTGGTGTTGCAGGTAAGGCCGGTGGGGCTTTGTCCGGCTTTGACATACGGGAACCAGATGGCGGGGAGGGCGTAGCCGGGGACGGTTTTGGCGGCTTCGGCGACAGTGATGCCTTGGGGGACGGGGCTGGGATCTTTTACCGGAGAGCCGGGGCGGGCCATGTCGGGAATGGCGTCGGCGTGGCCGAAGTAGGCACCTTTGCGGAGGTGGAAGAGGGGGTTGGTGGGCATCCAGTTGCCTTGTTGATCGGTGCAGAAGACGTCGCCTTCAGCGTTGGTGCCGACGCCAGCAGGGGAGCGCAGACCGGCGGCCATGGGTTCGAATTTGCCGTCGGGGGTGAGTCGCATGGCCCAGCCGCGCCAGGGTTTTTCGGTTTCGCGGAAGCCGGGCATCTTGACGCCGGCGCCCATGCTGGTGTTGAGGGTGATCCACAGGTTGCCGTCGCGGTCCATGGCGGGTCCGTAGGCGTATTCGTGGTAGTTGCCGCTGACGCCCCAGCCGCTGGCCGCGGTGAGGTATTCGTCGGCAATGCCGTCGTTGTTGGTGTCGCGCAGGCGGGTGAGTTCGGCGCGTTGGGCGGTGTAGAGGGCTTGTTCTTTTTCGTGCCAGAACATGCCGAGGGGTTCGTGGAGTCCGGTGGCGAATTGACGGTAGCCGACGGCTTTGGGGTCGGTGGGATCGGCGGTGGGGTTGTCGAGAATCCAGATTTCGCCTTTGCGGATGGAGACGGCGAGTTTGCCGTTGGGAAGGAGGGCGAGGCCACTGGCTTCGAGTTTGAGGCCGTTGGGGAGGACGTAGGGGGTGACGGTGTAGTAGTCGTCGGAGGGGGAGGCGGCGGGGAGTTGGGGGGCGAGGGTGAGGAGGAGGAGGAGGATCAGGAGGAAAAGTGACACAGGCTTGAAGCCTGTGGGTGCGCCGGGCATGTTGCCCGGCTGGGAGGTGGGAGTGGTTCGGGAGAGCGAGGACGTGGAGTCGTTCGAGATGACAGGCAAAATGCCTGTCTCACCCACAGGCTGAAAGCCTGTGTCACGGGGGGAGGCGCTTTTTTCGAAAATGGTCGTCATGTGGTGGGCCAGGAAATGAGGTCTTGGAGTTCGACGCGGTTGTTTTTGAATTGGAGGGACTGGGGTTTGGCGTTTTTGCTGAGGCCGAGGAAGTGCCAGCCTTTCGAGTTGGCCTGGCTCTCGACGACGAGGTGGCGTTGGATGCCGGTGCCGTCTTTGGTGGGGGTGAGGGTTTCTTGGATTTTTAGGTCGTCGATGGTGTAGAGGAAGGTGGGTGTGCCGTCGGGTTGGATTCGATAGCCTTTAAACTGATAGCCGAGTCGGTTGCCGGGGGTGTCGGGCCAGGGGTCGGTGGGGGATTTGAGGCGGGCGAAGGGGATGTGGGTGGGGAGGGTGAGGAGATTGTCGCCAAGTGGTTTGGCGGGGGTCATGGCGCGTTCTTCCCAGGTGGTCATGGCATCAATGAAGCGGCCTTTCCAAGCGAGGGCGGGGCGGACTTCGAGGGTGTCGAAGGCGAGGTTGATGCCGCCAGGGTAGCCGACGGCGATGGCTTGCGTGCCGGCGCCTTCGAGGAAGGTGCGGAAGACAATGGGCTTTTCTTCCGGCTTGGGTTTGAGTTCGTAATCGCCTTCGAGGAGGAGGCCGGGGGGGAGGCGGGCACCGTCGATTTCCTTGAGGTAGATCCACATTTGCTCGATTTCGTTATCGGCTTTTTTGCGGCCCATGAGCAGGGGGGGCATGAGGGTGCCGGGCTGGACGGCTTGGGGATTAAGGAGAAGTTCTTTAAAATACTCGGGCTGGAGACGATCGACGGTGTGGGTGAGATTGATGACGGGGACGCCGAGGGAGTTGCGGTCTTTGATGCCGTGGCAGGAGACGCAGCCGAGGCTGTCTTTTTCGCCGACGCCGAGGAGGATGCGGCCGTTTTCGGCGCGTTGATGGCGGATCAGCCCGGAGGTGTCGATGGTGATTTTGGTATCGCTTTTGCAGGCTTCGGCGAAGGGCGCGATGAAGGATTCGGCGTTTTCTTTGCCGAAGCGGGGCATGCGGGCGGTCATGTAAGGGCGCACGCCGCCGTTTTCGCCCCAGAGCAGTTTTTCGAGCCAGGCGCGGGTGAGTTTGCGTCCGGCGTGGTTGAGTTTGGGAGGGAGCAGGCCGATTTCGCCGAGGGAGTGGGCGGTGGGGTTGTTGACAGTAAAATATTGGGCGCGGGCTTTTTCGAGTCCGCCTTTGCCATTCCATTCGTGGCAGGCGTAGCAGTTCATTTGCGCGAGGAAGCGGTCGGATTTTTGCGTGGCGTTGAGGGGAGCCGGGGCAGGCGTTTGCTGGATGGTGGTGAGGGCCAGTTGCAGGGCGCTACGCTGGGCGGCGTTGAGGGAGAAGTGGGGGGCTTCGTTGGGGCTGGTGGAGAGGCAGCCGTTTTTGGGATTGAGTTTGGTGAGGGTTTTGGCGGGAACGAGCGCGAGGGGGTCGGATTTGCCGGTGTCGTGACAGGCGTTGCAGCGTTGATCGGTGAAGACTTTTTTGCCCTTGGCGAGTTGGTCGGCGGAAGGGTTGGTTTTTGACCAGTCGGCACGTTGGGTGTTTTGCTGGAGATAGGAGGCGATGTCGGAGGCTTGCTGGTCGTTGAGGGCGAAGTCGGGCATGCGGCCGGCGTGGCGGATGGCGAGCGGGGCCTGGAGGAAGGCGGCGAGTTGTTGGGCGGGGTAGTCGTGGGCGAGGCGGATGGGGATGGAGGGGAGTTTGGGCGTTTCGACGGGCAAACCTTTGGCGACTTCTTCGGGGTGGTATTTTTCCGGGGAGTCGGGGGCGTGGCAGGCGACGCAGCCGATGGTGTGGAAAATTTCGCGACCGTGGTGAGGGTTTCCTTGGGGGAAGGTTTTGGTCTTGGTGGGGTCGTTGGATTTGAGTTTGCTCAGGTAAGTGACGAGGGGGGCGATCTGGTCGGGCTTGAGGGGAAGCTGCGGCATGAGGGTGCCGGGTTTGTGGGCGTGGGGATTGGAGAGGAAGGTTTTGAGGGTGGAGTCGGGGAGTCGGTTGCCGACGTTGGCAAGGGAGATGGTGGCGCGTTGGCCGAGTTCGGAATGCCAGGCTTCGGGGGCGCTGTGGCAGGTGGTGCAGTTGAATTCCTGAAGCAGAAGGAGGCCGGCTTCGAGACTGGGTTGGGTTTGCTCTGGGGAGAAGAAACGTTCGAAGGCGGGGATGAGGGGGTGGGATTTCTCAGCCGCCGGGAGGGTCGCGGTGAGCAACGCGAGGGTCAGGGTGAGGGCGGTGGTGAGCGGGAAATTCGCCATGAGAGAGGAAATGGGAGGAGGGACATGGTTGTCCCTCTGGTTGTGAAAGTGAGGGACAGGAATGTCCCTCCTCCTTCTTACTTGGCGGCTTCTTCTTCGAGGAGTTTGATCCAGGGTCCGATATAATGGCCGTTGTCGTGGAAGGTGCGGCCGGAGACCATGTTGCCGTCGATGACACAGGCTTCGTTGACGTAGATGCCGCCGCAGATTTCGAGGTCGAATTTGCATTTGGCGACGGTGGCCATTTTGCGGCCACGGACGCGGTCGGCACGGGCGGGGATTTCGACGCCGTGGCAGACGCTGGCGATGGGCTTGTTGTGGTCGAAGAACCAGCGGGTGATGTTTAATAAATCTTCGTCTTCGCGGATGTATTCGGGGGCGCGACCGCCGCTGAACATGATGCCGATGTAGTCAGCGGGATTGATTTCGGAAAACGCGACGGTGGCTTCGATGGTGTAACCTTCCCATTCCTTGGTGATCGTCCAGTTGGGTTTCACTTCGTGCATGACCATCTGGTAGCGTTTGCGCTCCTGGCCGGCGACGACGGGTTCGAAGCCCCCTTCGATGAGACGGTAGTAGGGATAGAGGGTGTCGACGGTTTCGGTGGCGTCACCGACGATGATAAGAACTTTGCCTTTGGACATAAGAGTAGTGAAAAGTGAAAAGGGGTAAGTGAAAAGGTTTGGATTTAGAGTTGGGAGACGAGGTTGTCGAGGTAGGTGCGGGACTGATTGATTTCCTGGGTGGTTGCTTCGGCGGTGGGAAGGATGGGGATGCCGCGGGGGGTGGGGTGCATGAAGATTTGGGTATAACCGGTGTATTGGATGTCTTTGAGGGCTTGCAGGAGGGGTTTGAAATCGAGGGGGCCGCGACCGGGCATTTGCTGGAGCTCTTCGTCCTTGGGCATGGGTTTCATGCAGCCTTTGCCGTATTGCCAGGCGAGGAACATTTTCATGCGATTGCCCAGGTCTTTGATGAGGCCGGCGAGGAGGGCGGGGTCTTGAGGCAGGTGGTAGGGGGCGAGTTCGATGCCGAGGGGTTGATCCTGGGTGAATTCCAGCAGCCAGCGGATGGAATCGGGAGATTCGACGAGGTTGTTGCCGTGGTTTTCAATGACGATGGCGATGTCGTGTTCGGCGGCTTTGGCGAAGTGGGGTTTCAGTTCTTCGCTGAAGATTTTGACGGCGGTTTTGAGCTCAGGACCTTGCAGGCCTTTGGGACCTTTGGCTCCGGTGACGATGAGTTTGGCTCCGAATTTTTGGGCGATGGCGAATTCTTCGGTGAGGTTGAAGGGGCCGAGGTCGTAGCGGGTGAAACAGCCGATGTTGACGTTGTGTTGGTCGAGGAGCGCTTTGACTTTGTCGTGGCCGAGTTCGTCCATTTGTTCCCGCTGGGAGCCGTGTTTGCGGGGCCAGACGTCGAGAAGGGAAGCGCCGGTTTTGGGAGTTTCGGTGATGACGGTTTCGAGCGGCAGTTCGCCATACATGGCGGAGCCGAGGATGTAGTTGAGCTTGAAGGCCGGGGTCTGAGCGCGGGCGACTCCGGCGAATGCCAGGCTGGCGGTGGAGGTTTGGAGAAAGCGGCGGCGGTTCATGATGACAATAAGACGTGAGTGGGGTGAGGTTCCTTCCGAATGAAGAAAAGGCGGCGAACGTTATTGTAACGTTATGTTGGTCATGGGGCGACGGCGATGGAGAAGTGTGAGGCCCAGAGCGGTGCCGAGGAGGAGAGCGCGGCTGGGTTCCGGGATGGCCGTGACGTCGGCGAAGGTGGTGCCGATGCGGATGGCATCGAAGTTGGTGAGGCTGGAGCTCGAGGGAGCGTCCAAAAGAGTGCCTGCTGCGAAGACGACGTTGTTGAGGTTGCTGGAAGCGGTGAGGAGGTTGACTTGGTCGGCTGCGGTGATGCTGTAACTGGGGGCGCCGAGGAGGGCTTCGCTGGTGGGGAGCGAGGTGAGCACCCAGAAGTCGAGGGTGTCGTAGGTGCCGCTGACGTTGAGATTGAGTTTGCTGAGGACGAAATAGGTGGTGTTGAGGCTAAGATTGATGTTGGTGTCGACGAGCGCAACGGTATTGGCCCCGGTCTGATATTTGAGGGACATGGTGGTGGAGGTGTCGGCAAAGGTGGAGATGCCGTAGCCGAAGCCTTGGAGTTGATGACCGGAGGAAGTGCCGTTCTGACCACCCCAGAGGGCACCATAACTAGCCCCAACGGTGGGTTGGTTCATGGAACTGAGCACCGAAGTGGGGCTGTCGGACCCGCTCCCACCCGAGAGGAAGTGGATCATGCTTTCGCGTCCGGCATCGAAGGCAAGGGTGGAGGGACGGAAGAGGGTGCTGGTCCAGATGGTGGTAGAAGCGGTGGTGTCGGCGGTGAAAGTGCGGGAGATGCTGCGGGAGTATTCGCCGTTGGAGTTGGGGGTGACGAGCATGCTGCCACCGGGGCTGGCATAGCCAGGGAGGCTGAGGTTGGTGGTGCTGGTGTTGAAATAGCCGGTGCCGTTGTTGGTCCACGCGCCGGTGAAGCCTGGATTGTCGGTGCCGGAGCGATTGGCGGGGGATGTGTTGGTGGTGTAGGCAGGAGCAGCGGCACCGAAGACGAAGTCCTCCGAGGCAAGGACGACGGCCTGGAGAGTGGTGGGGCTGAGTTGCGCCATGAGGAACGCGAGGGCGACGGGGTAGAATTTGCGTTTCATGATGTGGGTAACGGAAGCGGGGCATGATGATTTGCGGAAATCGGACGGATTGAAAGATATAGGGTTGAGTTATAGTAACGTTATCATGTCTGAGTCCGCCGTCAGTCTTCATGATATTGCCAAACACGCGGGGGTGACGGCGATGACGGTGTCGCGTGTCTTGCGTCGGTTGCCGGGGGCGGGGGAGGAGACGCGACGAAAGGTGATGGAATCGGCAGAGGCGTTGGGGTATGCGCCGAATCCAGACCTTACGAGGGCCATGCAGTTGGTGAGGTCAAAAAAGAGCCGGACCAACGCGGCGGTGATTGCGGTGGTGAGGGAGGAGATCCCGGGGGACGATTTATTGGATGGTGCGTGTCATTTCATGCCGATGGAGTTTTTGCAGCGTTCGGCGGAGAGTCATGGGTATCGCGTGGAGGAGTTTTGGTTGGGAAGAGACGGGCTGACGGCGGGTCGGTTGTCGGGGATTTTGCATGCGCGGGGGATTGAGGGGATCATTGTGTCGCCGCAGTCGGTGAGCATGCCGTGTTCGAAGCTGGATTTTTCTAAATTTGCCTCGGTGACGGTGGGTTATGCGTTGAAGGAGCCGTCGTTGCATCGTTCGGCGACGAATGTGGTGCCGGGGATGAAGTTCGTTTTTGACCGTTTGCTGGAGCGTGGGTATCGGCGCATCGGGATTGCGATTGCGAAGTGGGTGGATGATCGGACGCAGAACATTTACAGCAGCAGCATGTTGCGTTTTCAGTATGAGCTGCCGCAGGCGGAGTGTGTGCCGATGCTGAACTTTGCGCACAATGACATCCGCCATGATGAGGATTTGTTTTGTGCGTGGATTCGCGAACACCGGCCGGAGGTAATCATTTCGTATGAGCAGTTTGTGCCGCAGTGGCTGAGGAAGATGGGGTTGCGGATTCCGGAAGATATCGGCTTAGTGGTGCACGACTGGGTGCCGGGCATGACGGGGTGGGCGGCGATCAATCACCGAAGGGATTACATCGCGGAGGGGGCGGTGGATCTTTTGGTGATGCAGATGATGCGTCGGGAGCGTGGGGTGCCGACAGTGCCGAGGCAGATTTCGATTCCTCCCGAGTGGGTGGAGGGAGAAAGCATTAAGGAGAAAGGATAAAGGCGAAGGGCTAAAGGCTAAAGGCTTTGCAGTTCACGCTGGAGCTGGGGGAGGTTGATTTTACCGAGGTCGGTGCGGGGGATTTGGGTGATGGAGACGGATTGATGGAGGCGTTCGGTCGGGGGGGAGTCGGCGTGGTATTGTTGCCAGGCGGTTTCGATTTGGGCAGAGGTGAATTGGTGATTTTCCGAGACGAGGATCAGTTTGGTTTCGCGTCGGGGATCGGGCAGGGGGCAGATGATGGCACCGGGGAGTAGGAGGTCGATTTTTTTCTGGAGAATGGCGAGATTGATGAGTTCACCTTTGATTTTGATGAAGGCGCTTTCGCGTCCGAGCATTTGCAGGAATTGGCGGGTGCCGTGGTGCCAGAGGTGGACGAAGTCGCGCGTGCGGAGTTCGCCGTTGAGGGGCTGCCAGTTCCAAGTTTGGGTTGAGTGAT
This sequence comes from Phragmitibacter flavus, assembly GCF_005780165.1. Lineage (NCBI taxonomy): Bacteria > Pseudomonadati > Verrucomicrobiota > Verrucomicrobiia > Verrucomicrobiales > Verrucomicrobiaceae > Phragmitibacter > Phragmitibacter flavus. Next base: position 161,547 of record NZ_VAUV01000014.1, read on the forward strand.
TAAAGATGGCGTAGCCGTCGGCAAGGGCGGGACCGCGGATGATGAGTCGGTGATCGGACTCGGTGGTGAGGTGCCAGTGGGGGAGGACTTCGAGACTGTCAGGATCAAAACCTTGGTGGAGTTGGGCAAGGGGAGCGGTGGCGATTTGGGAGGCGGATTCGGTCATGCCATAACTTTGCAGAACGGGCCAGCCGAGGGTTTGGGCTTGTTGGCCGAGCTGGCAATTGAGGGCACCTCCGCCGACGACGATGGCGCGGAGAGTCGAGGGAGCTTCGAGTTTTTGCTGAACGAGGTCGAAAATCTGGGTGGGGACCAGGGAGGTGAGGGTGATGTTTTGTTCGGCGCAGAGCTGGGCGAAGCGGGTGGGGTTCCACTTTTCGGTGTCGTGGAAAAATGTGGCGCCGCTTTGCTGGCAACGGGTGAGGATGGAGAAGCCGCCGACGTGGTGAAGGGGAAGGCAGATGAGCCAGCGGTCGTTGGCGGTGGCTTCGAGGTGATGGTTGACGGCTTGGGCGGAGGAGACGAGGGCGGCGTGGCTGAGTCCGACCCATTTGGCATGGCCTTCGCTGCCGCTGGTTTGGAAAAAGTAGAGAGAGCGGGTGGCTTCGTGAGAAGCGGCGAAGGCGGCGAGTGATTGGGCCTCTGCGGAGGTGGGGTCGCAGGCGAGGATCTGGGGGGGGGTCGGGGGGGGGGCCGCGAAGCTCAAGAGTTCAGGAGTGTCGCGCATGATCTCTTAAGGTTAAAACGGACTCACATCAGCTGCTACAGGGAAGTGATGCAGAGATGAGGCTTTGGCGCTTTGGTTTGGTAGACCGACGATACCAGACTGTGTAAAAACTCCCGGCTTTGGGTTGACGTGGGCGGGTTTGTCGAGATTTAAACTCTCCATGAGTCATATCCAAGGTCATGACCGCGATGAAACCCTTTTGCTGCCGCCCCGCCTTGATG